>CAYPKH010000048.1:0-9344 GCA_964411245.1 uncultured Nitrospina sp. | reverse complement strand
ACCCGCCTCGCTGTCGCGGTATGGATCACCGCCTTCGGCCTGTGGATCCCCGCGTTCGCCCTGGCCGATCCCGCTCCCGAGCCGACCCGCCTGGAAAAAATCCGGAGGGATCCGTCTTATCCGTCCACGAAGGAATACATGGAAGCGCAAATCCATTGCCGTTACGATTTGGATTGCTCTGCGCTCGATGCCCTTTACTCCCGAATCAAACGGCTGGAGAGTCAATATCCCTAGAGCAGCGCCTGGTTTCGCAACCCTGGTTATCGGGATTGGGCGCCGTCAATGATTTCCCGGATGGTCTGGTGGAGGGATTTGATATCGATCGGTTTGGTGATGAAACCGTCCATCCCGACCACGAGACAGGAGGTTCTTTCTGTTTCTTCGTCGTGGGCGGTCATCGCAATAATGGGCGTGTAGGGCGGAGTGTCGATGGCGGTGGCCCGCTCCTTGGCACGGATTTGGCGGGCGGCTTCGATGCCGCTCATGACCGGCATTTCCAGGTCCATGAGAATAACGTCGAACACGTTCTCCAGAAAACGGTCCACCGCCACTTGGCCGTTTTCGGCGGTGACGACTTCATGACCTCTTTTTGTTAACAGCCGGGCGGTCAAATCCAGATTCACGGGATTGTCGTCCGCCAGGAGAATTTTGTAGGTTACGGTGGACATTATAAATCCTTCCAGGCGCCAATAATTTTGCCGACGATGGGTTGCGGGTTTTCGTTCAAATAAATGATTTGTACTTCGGCATTCGGGTTAATAGGGCGCAGGATCAGCAGATCGTTTTTCCGCTCCAGGAATTTCGCGGTGAGACCCCCTTCATGATATATGGCAAATATCTTGTTCTTGACAATTTTTTTGTCGTCCCGGTCGATAACCACAATGTCGCCGGGGTGAAGCATGGGCTCCATGGAATGACCGTCCACCCGGCTGGCCACCAGGTTGGACCGTTTGCCGGCGGCCCGAATATGCAGGAGGACAAAATCTTCAATACTTTCCTGGGGAATAATCGGTTGGCCGGCGGCGATGGCCGATTCCGTCAGCGGCACGGAGACAAAATCCTCCCCGGGCCTGTTTCAATGTCCGGTGGTGATATTTTCCCTGGCCAATGGCGAGGTGACCAAACGCGGGTGCGGACGGAAGGGCTTGACGGAATTTGATGGGGGTTTGCGATGTTTGTATTGCGGGAATTATATATACAAGAAAGCGCCCAGTCTGGAATCGATGTGGTTTCACTTCCGTTGGGGCCGGGAGTTCTGGAAGATTCACAACGAACAGGGGCTGGATTTTGTAAATGGGGTCCCGGTCACCGGCCGGGCCGAACCCCTGCCCGCCTCCTGTCTGCCGGACTTGACCGAGTCCCGGCCGCCCCGGTGGTTTGCTTATTTTCTGAAGTACAACGACCGGGAATTCCGGGAGTATCTATTCAATGCTAAAACCGGTTGACCCGGAAGACGCCTGCCTTTAACAATCAGGGAGCAATCTGCGAAGTTCACTCTCTGTCCTCGAAAACCTGTATCGGAGAGGTGACCGAAGTGGTGTTGGTACCGGTGGATTCTCCCGACGGGGATTTATTTCCTCACCGGTTGCGCCTATGCCAGTACCACCATCAACTGGAGCTGATGGTCTGGGGGATCCGCAAGTTTTTTGAACGGTATCCCCTGCCCGCTGCCGGCAACCGGGAGACGGCCTCTCCGGGTAAAGAGCCGTCGGGCCCTGCGGCGGACTGGCAGGAGGCCTTGGCGCCTTTGCCGGACGATTCGCGTTTGTATTTCTGCTTGCCGGACGATCTGGAATTCTGGTTGAACCGTTTGACGGCGGACCCGGCGGACCGCGGGTATCATCTCCGGCCCGAGTACGATCACCTGAAAGACATTTCGATCGATTTGGGCCGGATCTGCCTGACCGACAAACAGCTGATGGCGGTATGCATGGTGTTTTACGGCGGCGTCAAAAAGAAACGCGCCGCGCAGGCCATGAACATCACCAGCCAGGCGTTGTCCGACCATATCAAGGCCGCCCTTAAAAAAATCGAGGACAACATCGCCAGCCATTAAGGATGGTGAATCAACCGGGAAAAGGCCAGGGGGGAGGGGTGTCGAGGCGGATGATCCCATTTTTTCCGAGGCGTTGCCATACCGGGTGGTCGGGCGCCCTGTTCCGGCTGCGTATGAATAGTTTGGAGATGGGGTCCTGATAAATCTTCACCCAGCCTGGTAAGGTTTCCATCAGTTCGTGCGGCGCTTCAAATTTTTTGGTCAGGACCGCGAAGGTAGGGAAATCGTTAAGCAAAGCCAGTCCCTCCGGCTTGCCGTAGGCGAAGGCCCGGTTCATCTCGATGATGGTTTCCGGATACACGGTACGGAACCGGCCGTCGATCGATACCCGGGAGCCGGGCGACTTCCAGATCATGTATTCCCCCCAGCTGAACGGCACCACCAGGTTGCCCTCGATGTGATTGGCCTGCATGAACTGCGCGGCGTAGGCCGGATACACATGGGGGTCCACGCGGATTTTAAAATCATCGTCGGCATACAGGTTTATTTGCAGCCCAAATAGGAAGACGGTGAAGAGGCCCAGGAGGCCCTGTACGGCCCAGTGGAAATGCGGACTCAGCCGGTCGTAATGGGTTTTGATGTCCCATTGAAACCCGCGTCCGTACTGCAACAGCAGGTAAGGCGCCAGCAGGATCGCCGCCAGCACCGTGTGGCGTTGGTGCCGGACGCCGTAAACGATCGCCAGCGCAATGATCAGAATTTCCCAGACGCGTTTTTTGTTCGGCAGGAAAAAGCTTCCCGCAAACAGCAACACCAGAATCTTGAACTGCCAGTAGCTGGCATCGAACCATCCCACCGGTGCCCATTCGCCGATGGGCCGCGGCATCCCGAGCGAATGGATGAAAAACAGCCAAAGGTGATAACCGTAAGGATTGATCAGCACCGCCCCGCAGGACAGCAGAAAATATGTCAGGAGCAGGCCGCCCTTGGCCTCACCGGTCTTGCGGCATCGAATGAATTCCACGGCAGTGACGGCGCCGAAAATACCCAGCCCCGCCACCACGCCGCCGTGGCTGTTGACCCACACCAGCATGAGGAGGGGCGTCCATTTGAGGATGCGGTGATTGCCGTCGAAGAATTTCTGGAAAATGTAAACCAGCAGGGTCAGGCCCAGAAAAGTGGCCAGATGCGGACGCGTCATGAATCCCGGTGCCATCACCGGAATGATGAGAGCGAACAGAATCAGGTAAACGGTATGGTTGCCGGCGCGCGCAAAATATATCGAAGAGAGCAGGTGGACAATGAAAATTCCCAACAGGACTTTGAACAGGAGCAGGCCGGTCGAGTCGAGCGTTATATAAATCAGATAAAACGCTACCTCCATGAGCCATTCGTGATTGATCCAGCGCTGTCCTTTGGCGGTATAGGAAAACGGATCGGTGTCGTGCACCCGGCCCTGTTCCCAGATGTCCTGGCCGAAGCGGATATGGCCCCATAAATCCGGGTCCGCCGTGAGGTAGGAAAATTGAGTGAAGGCGAGCGCGATCACCAGGATGCGGATCACGATATGGAATCCATCCCGGGAGAGGGCCGGCGACAAAGTATTGGAATCATTGATAGCCACTCTACTTAATTTATGGGACGAACCCGCTGGCGACAAGCAAAAAGTGACCGGGGCCGATCAACAAAAATCGCCGGGGTTGGGGCTTTGCTTTTAAAAAGGGGAATGCGATAATAGGCTCCGTTTCAAAAATCCCGCGATCAAGGAGACCCCGTGAACATTATCGTCTGCGTCAAACAGGTGATCGATACCGGCGCGGCTCTTGCCATCAAGGACGGCCGGGTCGATACCGAAGGCCTGCCGCGGGTGCTCAATCCTTACGACGAGTATGCCGTGGAAGAAGCGGTGCGCATTCGGGAGCAATCGCCGGAGGACACCACCGTAACCCTGATCACCCTGGGACCGGACAATTTTAAAGTCACCCTCAGAAAGGGTCTGGCCATGGGCGCGGACCAGGCGATGCACCTGCTGGACCCGGCGTTCGAGGGGTTGGACGGGCTGGGTGTCGCCACCGCGCTGTCCAAGGCGATCCGGACGCTGGATTATGATTTGATTTTGTGCGGACGCCAGGCGGTGGACGACGATATGGCGCAGATCGGACCCGCCATTGCCGTGTTGCTGGATATCCCTTATGTCACCGTGGTGACCCGGTTGCAACTTGCGGACGACCGTAAGCAGGCCGAGGTGACCCGCCAGATTGAAGGCGGGTCCGAGATCATCGAAGCTCCCCTGCCCCTGTTACTCACCTGCCAGAAGGGATTGAACGAGCCCCGCCTGCCGTCTCTTAAGGGCATCATGGCCGCCAAGAAAAAAGATATCACCGCGCTCGATGCCGCCGCCATCGGGTTTGACGCGGAGGTGCTGGGCATCGCCGCCAACCGGGTGAAGGAAACCTCCCTGTCCCTGCCGCCTGGCCGCAACAAGGGAATTATTCTGGAAGGCACACCGGAAGAAGCCTGCTCGCAGTTGGTGCGAACGTTACGCGATGAGGTCAAGGTGATTTAGGCGCGATGGGGGGGACACCCAAAAACGGCAAAAAAATCCCTCCCTCCGGTTTCCGGAGGGAGGGCGGCAGTCACACTCTAGGCAGAGTTATGGCGGGAAACCGTTACCAGTACAGGCAGCCGGTGTCGCATTCTTCAGCGGCTGAAGAACGTTCGACCTGGGCCGCCTGGTCCTGTTTCCTGAAGCGGGATTCCAGGTATTCCCGGTAATCCTCGTGGACTTCGATACACCCTATGGCCGGTCCGCCGACCGGTCCCCACATATCGGTTTCCAATTTCCACCAGTATTGCCCGTTGGCGATTTCCCGGTCGATAGGGTCTTCCAGGGCCAACTGTTCGAAAAATCCCAGTTTGTAACCGTTGATGATGACATCATTATATTCCACTTCGTCCGACACCACAGCCCAATTAGCGCCCGGGCGGCGCCAACCGGAGAACTTGTCAAATTTGGAAATTAAAACTACACTGCTCATGTCCCTTATATTTTTGGAGAGGCAATGGCTCAAATAATTCAATCAGTTCTGGTAATCGGGTTGGGAAAGGTCGGGAAACTGGTGGCCACCCTGCTGTTTGAGAACGGATACCGAACCACCGGTCTGGATTCCGGGTCCCAGACGGGCTATCCCTTCAAAACCATCCAGGGCCGTGTCCCGAGCAAGACGGTTCTTAAAAAGGCCATTAAGGATCACGACGCAGTGGTCACCTGCCTGCCTTACTATCTCAATCTGGCGGTGGCCGAAGAGGCCCATCGTGCCGGCAAACATTATTTCGATTTGACCGAAGACATTCCCGCCACGGCGGCGATTAGAAAATTATCGAAAACCGCCAAAGGAGTGATGGCCCCCCAATGCGGCTTGGCGCCGGGTTTCATCTGCATTGTCGGGGCGGATCTTGCCGGAAAATTCCGGCGCCTGCGGAGCATTGAATTGCGCGTGGGCGCCCTGCCCCAGCATCCCCGGGGACTCCTGGGCTATGCCTTCAACTGGTCGCCGGAAGGGGTGGTCAACGAATACCTGAACGACTGTGAAGTCATCAAGGGGGGCAAGCGGACCCAAGTCACTGCGATGGAAAGCTTGGAAACCATCGTGATCGGCGGTGTTCCGCTGGAGGCTTTTTCCACGTCCGGCGGGCTGGGCAGCATGTGCGAAACCTACGAAAACGAAGTGGAACATCTCAACTACAAGACCATCCGTTATCCCGGCCATTGCCAATTGATGAAATTCTTTTTCAATGAATTGTTCATGCGCAAGGATCGGGTGAAGGCGGGAGAGATTCTGGTGAACGCCAAACCGCCGGTGAACGATGACGTGGTCTATGTGCACGCCGCGGTGGAAGGTCAGCAGAGTGGAAAATTGATGAGAGAGGAATTTGTGCATAGTTATTATCCGCTCAAGATCAAAGGTCAAGTTTGGCGGGCCATTTCCTGGACCACCGCCGCTTCCATTTGCGCGGTGGTGGACCTGGTGTCACGCGGCGTGCTTCCGCAAAAGGGATTCATCAAGCAGGAGTCCATACCGCTCGATCAATTTTTTAAAACACCCACCGGCCAATATTTTCTCGCCTGAGTGGCCGGTCTCCTCCCATCGCCGATTTCAACTTTCCCTTTCCTATAAATTTACATGGGCAGGGTTACAGATCAACACGGTTTTTGACTTCCTTGCTCCTTCATTTACATTTTCATTGTGACAAATTCCGTAATGGTTTGTACCAATTATTGGTCTGATCCGGCCCCTGAGACGACGTATTTTTCAGCCGCAAAATTTATGTTTTTAAAAAATAGGTTGTTATGAAATACCCGATCGTTCGGTCAGGGTTTGGCAACACAATTGCTTGTTTATATCGAACTCAATAAGAAGATTGTGACTGGAAACGCCCGGATCGGGCTTAGCGATAAGGTGGTGGCACGTGTTCAAATGGGGCCTGTTCAAAAAAGATTTATCAGATACCGGATTGCCGGCAGAGTTGAAGGCGCAGATGAAATCTTTGTACGCCAAATATCCCGGAAGCAAACGGGTGGTCCTGGTCATGGACCAGTTGTGCCGGGTGATCCTGGAACAGAAGGAGGAATTGGAGGACCATGTCCGGAAGGCCCAGGCGCTGGAACAGCAGCTGGAACAGAACCATCGTGCCAAAAACTTTCAGGCCGATCTGTTGATCAGCATGTGCGATGAAATTCAGGCCCCCATTCACACTATCAACCAGCTGGGCGACTGGCTGGATCAGACGCATCTCGATCCCAATCAAAGGTCCTGTTTTAATTTTTACCGGAAGACGGCCAGGAAGCTCAACGACCTTTTCGGCCATGTAATCGATGTGGCCAAAATGCGGGAGGGTATTCTGCAACCCGACCCAATTGCGTTTCACCTGAACGCAGTGGTGCGCGAAACCATGCAAATGCTCAACCTCACCGCACAGGAAAAAGGAATCCCCTTAACAGTTCGGATCGATCCCGATGTGCCGCAATATCTGATCGGCGACATCAAACGGCTGGAGCAGATTCTCGTCAGCCTGATCAACAATGCCATCAAGTTCACTTACGATGGCGAAGTCCAGGTGCAGGTTCAGCTGGCGGCGGACGAAGGATCGGAATGCACGCTGAACTTCCGGGTCCAGGACAGCGGCGTCGGCCTGCCCGAAAATCATATCCATACGCTGTTCGACCGCTTATCCCAGGGCGATCCCGACGTGGAGCGCAATTATGGCGGCACCGGACTGGGTCTTTATATCTGCAAATGTTTCGTCGAACAGATGGGCGGCCGCATCTGGGCCGAAAACCGGCCGGAAGGAGGAGCCCTCTTCGGGTTCAGCCTCCGTTTCGAAAAAGGATCCATGGAAGAAACGGAAGACACGCAGTTGAGCCTTCCTCAACCCAGGGTCACTGAAACCTCTGATCGTGTTGAGGATGCCGGGGAGGATCAACCAGCCGGAAGCGCGGATTCCCAACCTGCCGATTCCGAATCGCCAAACGGTAACTCCGACAAAATGAAAATTCTGGTGGTCGACGATTGTCCCGATACCTGCCGCCTGATAGAAAAGTTTTTAGAGAAAGAGCCCTATGAAGTCCATGTGGTGCATGACGGCCTGGCCGCTCTCGAAAGCTATGATCAGGGCGGATATGATTTGATCCTGATGGATATTCAATTGCCGCAACTGGACGGCGTCGGGGCCACCATGGGAATCCGCCTTAAGGAAGCCCGTCAAGAGGCCGCCAAAACTCCCATATTCGCCTTGGTCGGTGATCCGGGAGAGGATAATGATGGCTATTACCTGGCCGGCGATTTCGACCGGTGCCTGATCAAACCCGTGTCCAAGGCCGACCTCCTGGAGGCGATCCAAAAACTGCACCGGCCCCGGTAAGGACTCCTCAGTAAATAGAAAAAAGGCCTTTTCCCACTTGTTCCATCCCCGATTATCTGGTACTTTTTAGTGCCGAAAAATTCCGATGTTATTTCATTTACCAATTGATGAGCCCGGGAGGCCTCCCGGCTCTTTTTAATTTGAGAGGATTATTATGCCTGCAAGAACTTCTGAAGCCCGTTGGGAAGGAAATTTAAAAGAGGGGAAGGGAACCATGAAACTGGGAAGCGGGGCCTACGAGGGCGCCTATTCGTTTCCTTCACGCTTTGAAGACGGTTCCGGAACCAATCCCGAAGAATTGATGGCTGCCGCCCATGCCGGATGTTATTCCATGGCTTTCTCAGCGGGCCTTGGGAAGGCCGGGTTTAATCCGACCAGCGTCGAGACCAAAGCTACTGTAACCCTGGAAGCCGTGGAAGGCGGCTTTGGCATTACCAAAATCGATCTGGTGTGCGAAGCGGTCATCCCGAATATTGATGAGGCCAAATTCCAGGAAGAGGCCGAGGCCGCCAAAAACGGATGCCCCGTATCCAAAGCTCTGGCAGGGCCTAAGATATCTCTGAAAGCCACCTTGAAAAAATAAACAGTCGATCATCGGGTTTCTTTCTTCCGGAAGGAACCGCGTTGATGGATCACTGAGGCAAAATCCCTTACTTTTAAGTTATAGCCTAAACGGGCTATTTATGTTTCGCGATGGCCGGTCACAAGGATATTTGGGTGGTGATAGAGCATGGCGGCGGCAGGGTCAAACCGGCAAGCCTGGAGGCGGTGCACGCCGCCCGCAGTCTTGCCGCCCAAACCGGCGGTCAGGTAAAAGCGCTATTCCTCGCCGCACAGAATGACCCGGCCCTGCCCACCGTTGTCCAGTCCGGGGTCGATCAGGTACTATTGATGATCGATCCGGAACTGGAGAATTATACCAGCTCACGTTATCTTTCTATTGTGGTGGGATGCATTAAGAAGGATGATCCGCTGGCGGTGTTGCTGGCGGCTACCAACCACGGCAAGGAGTTGGCGGCCGGGCTGGCTTCCTTGCTGAGATCCGGGCTGGCGACCGATGGTATCGGTCTGGATTATATTGAAGAGACTGGAATTACCGTGCGAAGACCAGTGTATGCTGGCAAGGCCCTATCTTCAGTTGAGTTTTCGGGACCCGATCCCGCCATTATTACTCTTCGTCCCAATGTTTTTCGCTCCGATTCCGCTGGCAACAAGAGGGAGGCCAGCATCATCGAACACTCCCCGGAGTGGTCGGGGCAATCCCGTCTCCTTAATCTTAAGGAAATCGTCAAGGGCGGCGGCACTTTGGACGTTACCGAAGCCCGGATCGTCGTCTCCGGAGGGTTGGGAATGCAGGGGCCGGAGAATTTTCACCTGATAGAGACCCTCGCCGGGGTTTTGGGGGCGGCCGTAGGGGCCAGCCGCC
>CAYPKH010000047.1:0-9406 GCA_964411245.1 uncultured Nitrospina sp. | reverse complement strand
GGGAACCCCGCCATCATCACCCCTCTCGGCGAATACACCTCCTTCGCTCCCCGGGGGGATATAAGGCGGTTCGCTGGGGAGACTCTGTATTATGACATCGATTTCCTCATTTTCAAAAAGGCGGCCTCCGCCGAGGTGAAATTTTACGAATATAAGGGAAAATACTTCGCGGCGCTGACGGCGGAAACCAAGGGGATCGTGGGCTTTTTCACCAATTACCGGAAACACTATTACAAGTCCTCATTCGATATTGTCGATAAAGGCCGCAGGGTTCGAACCCGCAAGTTCGAACGGTATGTGGTCAATGGCAACATGGAAGAACGAACCGTTCACTTTTTGGATTATATATCCAACCAGGATTTCTGGTTCCTGTTTCAATCCGGAGAGTTGAAAACCAGCCAGAAGGATCCCATACCGGAAGGCGTGGTTTATGATGATATTCTGGCGGTGTTTTACAATTTTCGTAACGGGGTTTACGGTGACTTGAAAAAAGGAAAGACCTATAAAATAAATACCATCCCGGACCTAAGCATGAAAAATGTCACCGCCTACATCAACACAGAAAAGGAGCAGGAACAGTTCCGAATCGATGAAAACCGGCCCAAAAACAGCGAGCTGTTGCTGAATGTCCTGATTCCCAAAGAGGTCTTCAAAACTCAAACCGGGGAAATGGTCTTTTGGACCTCCAAACACTATATCCCCCTGGAAACCACCATTAAGGATTTTATCCTGCTGGGGGATTTGCATGCAAAGCTGGCCCGTGGGGCCGCCGGAAAATTAAAGCGGTAATTACCCTCCCCCTTCTTCCCGCTCCGGGACCCACCCAAGGTTCCAATACATCCCAAATCCTCAGAACCCTAAGTATTGTCCACCCACTGGAAATCCATTTCCACGGAAGAAATGAACCGGTGACCTCCAAAAATTTTTAAATTTAGAGTTGACAGGATTGACAAATGTTATAAATTATATTTATTAATTTTAATTAATCTTGAGGCCAGCCATGAAACAGCCTTCCCGATCAGTTGTCGGGTTATTGATAATATTGCTGTTTTTAGTGCTCTGTGGATGGGGGCCGGTGCTTTCCCTGGCTTTTTCCGAAGCCGTAAAAACCGATCCCACCGGGCAAGCGATCGATCAATTGGGAAAGTTTGATTCTTTTGCGGTGAATGGGGATATCCGGCGCTTTGCCGGGGAAACCCTCACTTACAAGATCGATTTCATGATTTTTTCAAATGCCGGCGAGGCTCAGATCAGCTTTTACGAAGAAAACGGCCAGTTCAAATGCCTTCTGGTGGCGGAAACCAAAGGCTTTGTAGGTTTCTTGACGTCTTATGTCAAACATATCTATAAATCCTCATTTTACATTGTCGATGGCGGTAAAAAGCTCTACACCGCCACGTTTGAACGGGAAATCATCGTCGGAGGGGAACGGGAACGTATTTTTCACGCCATGGATTATGTCTCCCTGCGCCACCACTGGTTTGTTTACAAAAATGACGAGCTGATCCGGCAATTCAACAAACCCCTGTCTGAAAATGCTCGACTGGACGATGTGTTGGGAGCATTTTACAATTTTCGCAATGCGGCTTATGGCAAAATTGAAAAAGGCAGGAGTTACCACATCCCCACCTTCTGGCCCAAAGAAGATCAACCCGAAACAGAAAAGAAAATATCCATCTACGTTCCTACGGAATCCGAACAGCGAATCTACGAAGAAGCGGAAGGCGCGGGGGAAATGGAAGGGTCTCAACAGTTGATGAAGGTGAAGGTGCCTTCCGACCTGTTTAAAACCAAAAAAGGGGAGTTGTATTTCTGGACTTCCGAACATCTGATCCCGCTGGAAGCCATTTACAAGGATTTTATTTTATTCGGGGACCTGCATTTTCGATTTTCCGGGGGGACGAATCATCGGAGGTAATAGCCCTGCCCCAAAACCCGGACCGTTTCAAACATTCCAAGTCGGCATCGGCGGGTCCCGCCAAATGTTGACCTCGGTCGTCTCGTCCAATGTCACTCCGCCAAATTCCGCCTAAATTTTCAACCCATTACCTAATCATCCTCACATAAGCCAACAATAAAGGCTTATAAAAATTCAAATTAAAGTTGCGCTGGAATATAAAATAATATATATTATATTTATTATATTATATTAACTTTGAGGCCAGCCATGAAACAGTCTATCCGATTAGTAGTTAAGTTAATGATTTTGTTGCTGTTTTCAGCGATCTGTGGAGGGATCCCGGCGTTTTCCCCGGCTTTTGCCGAAGTGGTAAAAACCGAGCCTATTGAGCAGAAGATCGATAAATTGGGGAAATATGATTCTTTTACGGTGAATGGTGATATCCGGCGCTTTGCCGGGGAAACCCTGACTTACGAAATGGATTTTATGATTTTTTCCAATGCCGGCCAGGCCCAGATCAGCTTTTACGAGGAAAACGGCCAGTTCAAATGCCTCCTGGTGGCGGAAACCAAAGGCTTTATTGGTTTTCTGACCCGTTATGTCAAACATATTTATAAAGCCTCATTTTACATTGTTGATGGCGGTAAAAAGCTCCGTACCGCCACGTTCGAACGGGAAATCATCATTGGAGGTGAACGGGAACGTATTTTTCACGCCATGGATTATACCTCCCTGCGCCACCACTGGTTTATTTTCAAAAATGACGAGCTGATCCGGCAATTCAACGAACCCCTGTCTGAAAATGCCCAACTGGACGACGTGCTGGGAGCATTTTATAATTTTCGCAACGCGGCTTATGGCAAAATTGAAACAGGCAGGAGTTACCACATCCCCACCTTCTGGCCCAAAGAAGATCAACCCGAAACAGAAAAGAAAATATCCATCTACGTTCCTACGGAATCCGAACAGCGAATCTACGAAGAAGCGGAAGGCGCGGGGGAAATGGAAGGGTCTCAACAGTTGATGAAGGTGAAGGTGCCTTCCGACCTGTTTAAAACCAAAAAAGGGGAGTTGTATTTCTGGACTTCCGAACATCTGATCCCGCTGGAAGCCATTTACAAGGATTTTATTTTATTCGGGGACCTGCATTTTCGATTTTCCGGGGGGACGAATCATCGGAGGTAATAGCCCTGCCCCAAAACCCGGACCGTTTCAAACATTCCAAGTCGGCATCGGCGGGTCCCGCCAAATGTTGACCTCGGTCGTCTCGTCCAATGTCACTCCGCCAAATTCCGCCTAAATTTTCAACCCATTACCTAATCATCCTCACATAAGCCAACAATAAAGGCTTATAAAAATTCAAATTAAAGTTGCGCTGGAATATAAAATAATATATATTATATTTATTATATTATATTAACTTTGAGGCCAGCCATGAAACAGTCTATCCGATTAGTAGTTAAGTTAATGATTTTGTTGCTGTTTTCAGCGATCTGTGGAGGGATCCCGGCGTTTTCCCCGGCTTTTGCCGAAGTGGTAAAAACCGAGCCTATTGAGCAGAAGATCGATAAATTGGGGAAATATGATTCTTTTACGGTGAATGGTGATATCCGGCGCTTTGCCGGGGAAACCCTGACTTACGAAATGGATTTTATGATTTTTTCCAATGCCGGCCAGGCCCAGATCAGCTTTTACGAGGAAAACGGCCAGTTCAAATGCCTCCTGGTGGCGGAAACCAAAGGCTTTATTGGTTTTCTGACCCGTTATGTCAAACATATTTATAAAGCCTCATTTTACATTGTTGATGGCGGTAAAAAGCTCCGTACCGCCACGTTCGAACGGGAAATCATCATTGGAGGTGAACGGGAACGTATTTTTCACGCCATGGATTATACCTCCCTGCGCCACCACTGGTTTATTTTCAAAAATGACGAGCTGATCCGGCAATTCAACGAACCCCTGTCTGAAAATGCCCAACTGGACGACGTGCTGGGAGCATTTTATAATTTTCGCAACGCGGCTTATGGCAAAATTGAAACAGGCAGGAGTTACCACATCCCCACCTTCTGGACCAAGGACGATCAACCCGAAAAGGGAAATGAAATGTCCATCTACATTCCTACGGATTCTGAACGGCGGATCTATGAAGAAGCGGAAGGCGCGGGGAAAATAGAGGGTTCGCAACGGTTGATGAAGGTGCAGGTGCCTTCCGACCTGTTTGAAACCGAAAACGGGGAGTTGTATTTTTGGGCCTCCAAACACTTGGTTCCGCTGGAAGCTATTTACAAGGATTTTATTTTATTCGGGGACCTGCATTTTCGACTTTCCGGAGGAACGGTTCATCAGAGGAAATAGCTCTGCCCCAAAACCCGGACCGTTTCAAACATCCCAGGTGGGCAACGGCGGGTCTTGCCAGATATTGACTTCGGTGGTCTCATCCAGGGTCAATTGCCCGAACACCGCCGAATACGGAGGGTTGTGTTCGCAATCGTAATCCACTTTGATTTTCCGGATATCCCATTGGCCTGTTTCCGGACCCACCAGCGTTAGGGAATGCGCGAAACTGCGAATCTCGAATCCGCCGGTGAAGGTTTCACCCGGACCCACTCCGCCTCCGGACTCCTCCAGGGCCAGTTTGTGGTTGTTGATGGTGAAATGGACCGGCAAGGCGACACCTCTCTCCCCGGTTTCAATTTCGACATCAAATCGGTTCAGCTTGGGCATCAGGACCTCTACCGGTAATACGGATTCAAACCGGCGGCGTGGTCGGTTTCGTCATAAATGGCGCCGACATAGGGCACCGCCTTGCGGAATGCGCTGTGAATGCCCTGCTTGAGCGTCAAATCCGCGGCACTGCACCCCTGGCATCCGCCGCCCATCTCAATGGTCACCGTATTACCCGTCACCGCGGTGAGCGTGATCCGGCCGCCGTGCCCGGCGACACCGGGGTTGACCTCGCTATCGATCACTTTTTGAATTTCATCGCGCACCACCTCTTCGGCGGGAATTCTGTCTATGAGGTCCTGGGCAATCAGACCCGTCCCCGCTTCCAGCGATTTCCTGAGGGTGCTTCCTACCTCTTTCGCAAGCGCTTCCCAATCGGATAACCCTTTAGGCCCCGTCTTGGTCACCACGGCAGTGGAATCGTGGATCAATAAAGTTTCAACCGAATCGACGCTGAAAACGGACTCGGCCAAAGGCGATCCCGCCGCCTCTTCAAAATTGGAAAACAACCAGGAATGCCCTTCGAACAGGGGACGGTTCACCATGAACTTGCATTGCCCGTTATCCCGCGAGGGCTCGGCCTTAATCAGAATTTGATCGGTCGCCTCCACTTCCTCCGCCTGCTCCATGAGAACAGCCGGTTGAATCACCCGCCTCTGGACAGGCGGCTGTTCAGCAAACGGGTTTTGGGATTCCGCCGGCTGATCGGACCCGCCGGAGGTTTCCACCGCCTCCTTTTCCGCAGAGGACGACCCGGAAAACATCTGCGATAATTTTTTGATCACTGACATATTATCCATACTCCTTGAACACCGGATACCAACATCCGGATGCGGTTACATTTATTGTATAGACCGTCCCCCGAAAGTGCATTGCAAAAAGGCAATATTTAACAGGGTTGACGGATTCCATTCTAATGAATATATATTTTACATTAATTTAATTAATATAAATAATTGTTTTATAGGTGGCTATCTAAAAAGCTCAGGCAAGCCCTTTATGGCCAGCCTGCAGTGTTGCCTACCCGGTAAGGGAGGTATTTTCCAGGGCCATCAGAGCCGGAACGCGTCCTGGACGAGTTGGATCTCCCACTGTTGGGGTTCGTCGGGATCGCCTTTAATCCCCACCACATCGAAACGGCAGTCCCGGTTTTCGATTTTGTGCTGGGTCATAAACCCGCGGGCGACCTGCCCGATTTTCCTCTGCTTGTACGGGGTGATCGCTTCCAGCGGTTCACCCAATTCGGACCCGGCCCGGGATTTGACCTCAACGAACACCAGCACTTGGCCATGCTCCGCTATGATATCGATCTCCCCGGCTTTATTGCGGTAGTTTTTCTCCACGATCCGGTATCCCCTTTTCTTGAGGAACTTGACCGCCGCCCGTTCACCCTCTTTGCCAAAATGCAAACGTTCGTACGTCACGGCTTCCCTCCCGCATTGCGCATCGGTTTTGGCCCTGCTATGCTCGGGGCCATGATTCTCGGCTGGGACGACATTATCGGCGGCACCTCCATTCGGGCCTTCCTGATATGGCTGGGGCTGACGGGGATATTTTATCTGGTGTGCTACCTCGCCACCCTGAACACCTTCGACCATATCACCAAAAACAGCGTGATCAAAGTTCCCCTGCTGTTGGCGGTCGCGCCGGTAGCGGCATTCCTGATATCGATTTTCAGCTACAATCCGCTGGCGCTGTTTGCGCTGATGATGATCTCTAATTATTTCCGGGTCAAAAATCTGGGAGGCCCGGCGGACACACGGTATCAGGGCCTCACCCTCAACCGGCCGCTGTTCTACACCGCGAGTTACCTGTATATCCTCGCCGTTTACGGCCTCTCCGCCTGGTTTCAAAGCCCGGTCGAAATGGACGGCATGACCATCCCCTACTGGAAAACATGGTTCCCCGACATTCACGAAAATTAAGACCGCGCCTCACCGCATCAGTCGCGGAAACCACATCCCGGTTTTGCTCCGGTAGGCCGCGTATTCCTCACCGAACTGTTCCATCAGGGCTTTTTCCTCATAATGAATCCGGTACTGGAACCCGAACCAGGCGGAAGCCATTCCCAGAACGCCCGCCCACAAATAATGCGTGGTTAACGCGTAAGCAAGAATGACGATCATCATGGCGGTATAAGAAGGGTGGCGTATCCAGGCATACAGTTTTTGCGTCTGCAGGGCCTGTTGCTCGCGGAAGACGATATCGAATTTAAAGGCCTGCGACCCCAGCTGAACCACCGCCATCACCCGCAGGATCGATCCGGCCAAGAAGAGGGCCATGATCCCTCCCAGTTCCACTCGTCCCAAGGGCACGACGCTCATTCGGGACACATAGGACAACCCGATCAAGGCGACGGCGATCGGCAGGGTGTGACCCAGCAACTGTTTGATGTGAGCCCGGTCGAATGCGGCATCGGCCGGTTTGACGGTGACTGCAAAAATAACCAGTTCGATGATGCCGAACACGGCATTGTGAATCGACTGCACCACGAACCGGGCGGCGTTTTCCGGACACAGGCCGATGGGAATCAGCGGGAGCAGATAAATCATACCGACCATAAGGGTGTTGAAGTTGTAATTGATGCACAACACCACCCCGTACACGGCCAGATAAACCACAAAGTTGGCCAGGACCCACCAGAAGGGCCAATGTCCCATAATCCATGCCTGATCCATCCCAACGGCCCTTTCCGCCTTGTTTGCAGGCCTTTTGCCCCGATGGCGAGACACTTAATACATTGAAATCAAAGCCAGATCCTGTATCATGAAGACGCTTTGGGGGGTCGTCTCCCGAAGCGCCTGGAAAAGCATAACCCAAAATCGCATTCTTGTGTTTTTTGAAATGTTTTTGGTATATGATTGACCTATTATAATCAGCGTTTAGAGCCACCGGGTCCTTGATAAACAGAGCGTTTTCGGGTTTTTCACCCGGTTTTCTCCCAACATATATAATTGCAGGCCGTGGGCGGGAAATCCCCATAAGCCGTGATTTCATAATTTAATCTGGGTTGTACCATGGATATTAAAACCTTGAACCTCCCGCAGGAGGTCAAACAGGAAATAGAAGACTTCGCCGCCGAGGTGGAGCGGCTTCAGCGGGGCGACGTCGGCGAAGAGGAATTCAAGCGGTTCCGCCTGCAACAGGGCATTTACGGACAACGGCAGGAAAACGTGCAGATGATCCGCACCAAACTGCCCTTCGGCCGCATCACTTCGGACCAGCTCAACTGTCTGGCGGATTTTGGTGCCAACTATTCCAGCGGGATCCTGCACGTCACCACCCGGCAGGACATCCAGTTCCATTACGTCAAAATCGCCGACGTACCGCAGGGTCTGCAGGATCTGGCGGAACACGGTATCACCACCCGGGAAGCCTGCGGCAACACCGTGCGCAACGTCACCGCTTGTCACAAAGCCGGGACCTGCAAAGAGGAAAAATTTGACGTCACCCCCTATGCCGGAGCGGTCTCCCGGTATCTCCTGCGGCATCCGTTGACGCAGAACCTGGCCCGCAAATTCAAAATCAGCCTCGGCGGGTGCAAAGGCTGTGGTCTGGGACCCATCCACGACATCGGCATGAACGCCGAGATCAACGACGGCGTACGCGGATTCAAGGTCCTCGTGGGCGGCGGACTGGGCTCGTCCCCCCATATCGCCCAACTGTTGTCGGAGTTTGTCCCGGCAGACGATATTCTGCGCACCTGCGAAGCCATCTTGCGGGTGTTCGACCAGCATGGCGACAAACGCAACCGCAACAAAGCCCGTTTTAAATTTGTGGTGGACAAATACGGCATCGAAAAAATCCGTGTGCTTGTGCAGGAAGAATTTGAAAAGCTGGAAGGCACCGAATACCCCGCGATCGAAATTCCCGAAGAGGTCATTCCCAATATTCCGGAGTTTTCTTCCAACGGGGATATGGAATTGGACCCGGACTTCGTTCAGTGGAAGGCGCGCAACACTTACGAGCAGAGACAGGCCGGGTTTTACAACGTGCACATCAAACTGCAATTGGGCGATCTGACCCACGATCAGGCCCGGGCCCTCAGCAAAATCGCCGCCGATTATGCCGGCGGCATTCTGGTCAACACCGTGTTTCAGAACCTCATGATCCCCTGGGTGAAACCGGAAGCGTTCGCACTGGTCTACAACGCTCTCAAACCCATCGGTCTGCACAAGGCCGGCACCGAAGAGTTGAAGGACATGACGAGTTGCCCCGGGTCCGAGACCTGTAACCTGGGCATCACCCATTCCCGGGGACTGATCAACCAACTGACCGAGGACGTGGAAAACGAAGCGACCGACTCGACCGAACTGGACCACATCACCATCAAGGCCAGCGGTTGCCCGAACTCCTGCGGCCAGCACCACATCGCGTCCATCGGCTTTTCCGGTTCCGCGAAAAAGGTCAACGGCATTCTTGCGCCCCATTACGAAATGATGATGGGCGGGCGCATCACCGAAGACGGGGCGGTGTTCGGCATTCCCGTCATCAAACTGCCGGCAAAAAATGTTCCCAACGCGGTGCGCCGGTCCGTCAACGCCTACAAGAAAGACAAGCTGGATAACGAATCGTTTGTGGAGTTTTACGACCGGGTCGGCAAGGGTTATTTCACCGACCTGCTGATCGACCTGAAAACCCTGCCAGAGATCGAATCATCGCCGCAATCGTATATCGACTACCACGCGACCCAGGCCTTTTCTCTGGATGACCGGGGTCAGGGCGAATGTGCGGGGGCCTTGACGGATATGATCACCGATCGCCTGTCCGAAGCCGAGCGGA
>CAYPKH010000046.1:2349-9421 GCA_964411245.1 uncultured Nitrospina sp. | reverse complement strand
GAACGCCCAAAGCGCTATTGAACTTGCTGGACATATTTTGGAATGCGATCAAACCTGTATATTTAATGCGTGAACTGACCGGATTGTTTGAGCCGATGTTCCAAGACAAAAGCATATATGGCGGGGATCACGATCAGGGATAAAAGAGTGGCGGACACCATGCCGCCCACCATGGGCGCGGCGATGCGTTTCATAACTTCTGAACCTGTGCCGCTACCCCACATGATGGGCAACAGACCCGCGAAAGTCGCCGTAACCGCCATTAGAATAGGACGAATTCGTTCCGATATTCCTTTGAAAACTACTTCTCTCAAGTCATGAAGATTGGTGATGGTCCCAGTTTTCATTTTCCTTTGAAATTCGTGATCGATATACACCAGGACCAGCACGCCGATTTCGGCCGCGAGTCCTGCCAGAGCGATAAATCCGACCACCACCGCCACGCTCAAATCATAATCCAAGTAGTATATGTACCAAATACCTCCCACCAGGGAAAAGGGCAAAGAGAGCATAACGATGAGACTCTCCGTAATATTTTGAAAATTAAAATACAAGAGTAAGAAAATGATAAGAAGAGTAAAGGGAATGACTAATTTCAGCCGCTCTTTGGCGCGTTCCATGTATTCATATTGACCGCTCCAAATCAAACTGTAACCCGCAGGTAAGGAAATTTCTCTTTCAATGATGGGTTTGGCATTTTCAACGTAGGTGCCGACGTCGATGTCTTTTAAATCAATGTAAATCCAGGCGTTTAGGCGGGCGTTTTCGCTTTTTATCACCGGCGGACCTTTTTTTATGACAATTTTCGCGACCTGACCCATAGGGATGTATTGCCCTTGCGGGGTGGAAATCAAAACTCGTTGCAATTTATTGATATCGTCACGCAGGTCCCGGCTGTACCTGAGGTTGATCGGATAACGCTCCAGTCCTTCAATGGTGGTGGTGATGTTCATTCCCCCGATCGCGGTTTGAATGACATCTTGAATATCTCCCATGGTTAAACCGTAGCGGGCAGCTTGCTCCCGGTCGATCTCGAAATCGAAATAGTTTCCGCCGACCACGCGTTCGGAATAAACGCTGAGAGTACCCGGTATGTTGCTGATGACCGATTCTACCTGTTGGCCAAGTTTTTGAAGAGTGTTCAAATCATCCCCGGCGATTTTAATTCCGACGGGGGTCTTTATCCCGGTGGATAACATATCAGTCCGGGTCTTGATCGGCATGGTCCAGGCGTTGGTCACTCCCGGGAATTGGATGGCCGCGTTCATCTCATCGATGAGTTTCTTGATCGTCATCCCGGGTCTCCATTGATCTTCCGGATTGAGCATGATCGTGGTCTCAATCATGCTTAGCGGCGCGGGATCCGTGGCCGTTTCCGCGCGTCCGATTTTGCCGAATACATGATGCACCTCCGGAAACTGTTTGATGATCTTGTCGGTCTGTTGGAGCAGTTGCTTGGCTTTAGTGATCGATATGCCCGGCAGGGTGGTCGGCATGTACAAGAGATCGCCTTCGTTCAGCGGCGGCATGAATTCGGAGCCGAGCTTCTTCAAAGGAATAATGGTTACTAACACTACCAGGACAGCTATAAGTATTATTCCGGCTTTCATTCTTAAAACCAGCCAAATAATGGGTTTGTATAAAAAGGTCAGTAGCCAAACAAGAGGGTTCTTGTTTTGGGGGAGAATTCTTCCCCGGACGAAATAACCCATCAGGACGGGGATCAGGGTAATAGAGAGAATGGCTCCAGCCGCCATGGCATAAGTTTTGGTGAAGGCCAGTGGCGAAAATAATCTCCCTTCCTGAGCCTGTAGGGTAAATACCGGAAGGAAGGAAACGGTGATGATCAAAAGGCTGATAAAAATTGAAGGCCCTACCTCGGCGGCGGCTTCATAGATGATCTGCCAGTGATCTTTTTGACCTTTGGATTGCTCCAGGTGTTTGTGAGCATTTTCAACCATAACAAGAGCGCCGTCGATCATGGCGCCGATGGCGATGGCAATGCCTCCCAGCGACATGATGTTGGAATTCAAACCCTGCTGATGCATTACGATAAAGGCCATCAATATCCCAATAGGCAAAGTCACAATGGCGGCCAGGGCGGATCGGATATGAAGAAGGAAAACGATGCAGATTAAGGCGACAATTAGACATATCTCGATCAACGTATCCTTAAGGGTTTGAATAGCGCGGAGGATCAATGCCGACCGGTCATATACCGGGATTATCTCCACTCCTTCAGGCAGACCGGTTTTTAAATCTTCCAGTTTACGTTTAACACCGTTAATGACCTCCAGGGCATTTTCCCCAAAGCGCATCACAACGATTCCCGCAGCGACCTCCCCCTCACCATTGAGTTCCACCAACCCGCGTCGCAGTTCGGGTCCCAGGTGCACCCGTGCCACGTCGCGGACCAGAATCGGTGTGCCTCCCGACCGAATGCCGACGGGAATCTTTTCGATATCTTCTATGCTTTTGATATAGCCCAGACCCCGAACCATAAATTCGGTTTCGGACATTTCCAGCAGGGCTCCCCCGACGTCGTTGTTACTGCGTTTAATGGCCATTATGATTTTATTCAGGGAAATGTTGTAGGCGATGAGTTTGTTGGGATCGATTTCAACCTGGTATTGTTTGACGTATCCGCCGATGCTGGCCACTTCGGAAACGCCGGGGACGGTTTGCAATTCGTAGCGCAGGTACCAGTCCTGAATGGAGCGCAATTCAGAAAGATCATGCTTTCCCGTTTTATCTATCAACGCGTATTCATAAACCCATCCCACACCCGTGGCATCGGGTCCCAAAGTAGGGTTGACACCCTCGGGCAGGCGTCCGGAAATGAAATTTAACTGTTCCAGAACCCGGCTTCGCGCCCAGTACAGGTCGGTGCCATCCTCAAAAATAATATAAACGAACGAAAACCCGAAAAAGGAATAACCGCGAACTGTTTGGGCGAAAGGAACGGAGAGCATGGAAGTGGTTAGGGGATAGGTGATTTGGTCTTCAATGATTTGCGGCGCTTGGCCTGGGAATTCGGTGAAGATGATGACCTGAACATCGCTTAAATCCGGTATGGCGTCCAGGGGGGTGCGTTGCAAGGAATAGAGACCCCAGGCGATGACAAACAGCGTGCCCAGTATAACCAGGAACCGATTTTTCAAAGAAAGCGCTATGACTTTTTTTAGCATCCGTTATGACTTAGCTAATGGCTTATTTTCCTGAGATTCCATCGAGTATTTTTCCGGGGAATGTTTGAATTCCTTAAAGCAAATTTCAGAGCAGAAAATATACGTTTGATTTTTACTTGTGAATTGGAATAAGGGATTTCTCCGGTCGACAGGCATTCCGCACACCGGGTCGTAATCACGGCCATTACTCTTTTGTTGAACAAATTTTATAAAAGCGGAAGTAAGATTTGGATCAAATTGCGTCCCCATCCCTTGTTGCAAGGCGTCTAAAATATCCTTTCTTTGCATGGCAATGCGGTAGGATCGGCCGAATGCCATTGCGTCATAAGCGTCTACAATGCTTAAAACCTTGGATCCTAAAGGAATCTGTTCTGCAGAAAGGCCATCGGGATAGCCGGTACCATCATATCGCTCATGATGGTTACGGATAATTTTGGCGACATTTTCAAATCCTTTAAGGGATTTGATCGAATTGGCTCCGAGCAGGGGATGTTTTTTAATCTCGCAAAACTCCTCCTCGCCTAATTTCCCTTTTTTTTTCAAAATAGAATCGGGTATGCCGATTTTACCGATATCGTGCAGTTCCCCCGCTGTGGTAATTTCCTCGATTTCTGTTGAAGACAACTTTAAATATTCAGCGAATTGTCTTGTTAAATCACGGACATGCTTGGAATGTCCTTCCGTGTAAGAATCCTTCAGATCAATGAGTGAGGCCAGAGACAGCTTAATCCCCATCAATCCTTCTATCGCTTCTTGTTGAGATTTCATTATTTCCAAGGCATCGAAATACAGAAGAAGAGATAAAAAAACAACCAATAATAGTGAAGCCATCATAATCTCCGTATGATGTCTTTCAAGAAAACCGTTTTGGAAATAAAAGCTGGCCGTTGCCAGGAATGTGATCGCAACTATCCCATAAATTTTCCAAAAGAGTTTCGACCTGTCTTTTAATAGGAAATTCATTTAATGGTTTCCATGTGCATTTTCTGACTTATCAGGATGTATCTCCACAATCCCAGGAACTCTTTTTTGCATTTTTTTATTACCCATTTTTGACATATCCATTGTTTTGCTCCGGTCCGGAGCTTTCGGGCTCTTCCTTTTTTACTCAGCCTGAAATTTGCTTATGGCTTCTTTAAGATTGCTTTCGGAATCGATCAGGAAATTGGAGGAAGTGACCACGATTTTTCCAGCGCGAAGCCCTTTAAGAACCTGATAATATCCATCCGCCTGAGATCCCAGTGTGAGTTCCCGGGATTCAAATGTTCCGGAAGGACCTTGGACAATCACGATTTCTCTCTCTCCGGAGTGGATCACCGCCTCCTCGGGAACCGCCACGCCTCTTTTAGTTACAGTGGATTTAATGGTGACGTTGGCGTACATGTCCGGCTTGAGTTCGCCATTGGAATTGGGGAATTCCATCCTGACTTTAAGGGTACGCGTGGCCGGATCCAGAAAGGGATCGATGAACGTTACTTTTCCGGCGAACTTTTTTCCGGGGAAGTAGGACAGATTCATTTCCGCGGATTGCCCGAGTTTGATCCAGGGCACTTCATATTCGTAAATATCCGCGAGGACCCAGATATTGGATAAGTCCGCAATCATGTAAAGGCTCATTCCCGGTTGCACGCGCATTCCCTGCAGGGCCTTTTTCTCGATGACAAATCCTCGTACCGGCGAGTGGATGTGCATGGTTTTGGTGATTTTTTTGTCGCGCATCAACTCGTCGATTTGATGCTCCGGAATATCAAACAATTGGAGCCGTCTTTTGGTGGAGGCGAGTAAACTGTCGGCCGATTCGGTGAGTTCCGCAAAAGTGCTGTCTTTGAGCGATTCCTTGTATTTCAGGGCCAGGACCAGGTCTTCCTGGGTGGACACCAGTTCCGGGCTATAAATTTCCATAAGGAGATCGTTTTTCTTGACCTCCTGGCCAGTAAAGTCGACATGAAGTTTTTCGATCCAACCGCCGTATTTGGTATGGATGTGGTGCACCATTCTTTCGTCATAGGTGAGGGTACCGATAGTTCGGATTTTATAAGTCAGTGTGCGCCTCTTGACTTTTACTGTTTTAACGCCGATATTCTGCACCACGGTAGGATCGATTTTAATTTGCCCGGCTACTTCCGATTCGTCTTCATACACCGGGACCAGGTCCATGCCCATGGGACCTTTGCCCGGTTGGTTGCGGATATAAGCAGGGTTCATGGGCGCCTTCCAATATTTGATTTTTCTTTTGGCTGTTGAAGGACCGGTTTCCCCGCCTTCTTGTTCCGGGGAGACGGCTGGCGCAGATTCTTTCTTTTCGATTTTGGATTCAATGACCTGGGTCAGTTTTTCCTGATAGAGGGCCACCTTTTCTTTGGAAAGGCTGATCCATTCCTTAAACCGGTCCACCGTTCCCTGGAAATTTTCCGGACTGGTCAAATGACCCGAGAAATAAATACCGATCCCCAGCAGAATCACCCCGGAAATTTTAAGGGGAGAAAATATTTTCCGACGGCCGGTTGGGGGAGCTTGCGTCGGTGAAGCTTCCTTTTGCGGAAAAATAATCTCTTCTCCCTGGTCGATTGGGTGAAGCGATTCATCGTTGTTTTCCGGACTTTTATGGTTCTCTTTATCGTTCATGATCGATATCCATGGGTGAAATTAAAATAACGTTTGTCCCACCACATGCTCCAATGCCGCGAGATTCTGTTCATAATCCGTCAACTCGCGATGATGTTTAATTTCCCATTTCAATAAGGTGACCTGATTGTCAATCAGGGTCAGAAAATCAACTTTATCCACGCTGTACGCGGCCAGGGCCGACTCCAGCGAATGCCGGGCTTGCGGGATGATTCCGTTTTTGATCAAACGGAGCGACTTCCGTCCCTTGGCTTCCTTGTCCATGATCAACTTTGTTTTTAAAAAGATATCGTTTTTGGCAACGTTATAGGTTTCCTTCGCGGTTTCGATCCGGTAATTTTCTTCCGCCACTTTTTTACTCTGCTTGCTGGCAAACCAGATGGGAATATTGACGCCGATGAATCCGGTAACAAAATCCGGGCGTTCCTCCGTTAGTGAATCCTGACGCTGGCTGTACCGGACCGTGACCCGAAAATTGGGATAATATTCCTTTTCGGCCAGTTGTTTGGTCAACCTGAATTTGCTGATGGTGGATTGGATGCCCTGCAAAAAGGGGCGGTTCTTTTGTGCCAGTTCCTGCAGGGTCTGGATATCGAAATTGAAATCCGTCTTGGACAGGCCATGAGGGATACTCAGAGGCTCCTGCGGCAGGCGGTTCATCAAAATGTTCAATTTGGCGGTTTCATTGGCCTGCAGTTGCCTGAGCTCGATCAACTCGTCCATGATTTTGGACAATTCTACCTGAGCCTTGATGACATCCAGCTGAATGCCTTTTCCTACGGAATATTTAGTTTCCGCGATGGTGACAAACTGTTTCAGAAGAATCTTGTTTTGCTCGGTGGTTTCGATCGTTAAATTGATAAAGCACAACTCGTAAAACGATTCCTTGACCTGCCGGATAATTTTCAATTCAATTTCTTTTAAATTCCATTGGGCGATGGAAACATCCTTTTCCGCGGCCTGTTTCTTCAAATTCATTTTTCCCGGATAGGGGATCTCCTGGGTCAATTGAACCCGCTTTTGGGTCGCCGCCTCATCCCGGAAAGAAAAAGTGTCCACCGGCATATTGACCAGTCCCAGGGTCAACATGGGATCTTTCCAGGAACTTCTTTGATCCGGTATCTGCTTGTAGAGATGAATTTTGTTTCTGGCTTCGCTCAAGCTGGGATTGCTTATAATGGCTTCCTCGATAAAGCCCGCCAAAGTATGTTTAAACGCTTCATGACGCTTCTCCGCCGACCAGGCGCTGGGAGAAACCA
>CAYPKH010000046.1:0-2249 GCA_964411245.1 uncultured Nitrospina sp. | reverse complement strand
GGGTAAGGTGTAACTTATCGGGGAGGGGGGATCCGGGGTTCCTGAATGAAGATCACTTCCGGAATCTGGAGATCGGCTGATTGGCTCAGCTCGATGAAAAACGGAGACAACGATAAGGGGGCGGAAAAGGAATTGACCACGCAACCGCAGGCGGCACACGTAATCCGGGTTTTACAATCCATGCCGTCCATGCCGTAAGACATCAAGGGCATCTGCAGAGTCAGACAGAAGAATAAAACGAAAGTCACCGCCAAGGTGAACCCGATCCTTTTTTTGGAAAAAAATGTGTTCATGATGTGATTGGCTCCGTAGTCTAAATTTATGCCATTAGATCATATTTGTCAACACATAAGGTTTGTTGGGTGGAAATTTTGGGCGTTGGCCCGCAACCAACCCGCGCACACGATAGGTTGACCTCAATCGTCTTTGTCGTGGTCATCCTCCTCCTCGTGCCCGTGATCTCCCTTTTCATGCAGTTCCAGAATGGTGCCGGACTGGATCGCGGCTTTATGATCCGGGGGCAGATGGGCGATCGAAGCGCCATGTTCGTAAACCAGCTCCCCGCCGGTATGCCCGGCATTGATCAATGGCACCACCGCCACCAGGCTCAGCACGATCAACGCCAGTTGGGCGCGCTTCGAGTATTTCACGGAAAAGCCGCCCAGCGACACCAGGAACAGGGTGCCCGCGAGCCATGGAATCAATTCCCCCGCTTCCTCATGTTCCTCGATCACTTTTTCGGAAATGACTTTTTCGACCTTCTCTTCATCCGCTTCGCCGAGTTGCACGGCGACCACGGCGGATAGGGTGTAAATCAGGGCCACGGCACTGACCAGCGCCCAGACCTTCGGCGTCCACTGCCATTTTTTGATGGCCGACCACAATCCGATCGCCAGCAAGGGGAGCAGTGAGCCGAGCACGATGGGAAAATGCACAACGATGGGATGTAACGGTAAATCAAACATGGTATTCTCCTGTCTTTAAATTATTTTTTAACTTACAAGTCTAGTTTTGGCCGGGTGACGAAAAAACACCATCCGGACTTTGGGGGATAAACAACCTCTTGTGAAATAACCGGTTTGATGGAGCCATAGGCCAAATGGAGGATTCCCGAAAAGCGATCTGGATGATGCTGGTGTGGTCCGGCCTCTTCGCCGTGCTGGTGGCGATGGACCTCATCAACGATTACCAGAGCGGCAGTACCGGGCGTCATCTCATTCTGGAGGGCATTCTCCTGGCCTTCAGCGGCGGGGTGTTCGTGACGGGAGTGTGGCAGTTGACCCGTGTCCGGCGGGAGGTCACGGTGCTCAAGGGCGACCTTGACCGCGTCCGGCGGGAAAAGGAGCAATGGAAGCGGGAGACGCATCAATTGCTGGCGGGGCTCTCGCGGAAAATCGAGGACCAGTTTACGCAATGGGATCAGACCCCGGCGGAAAAGGAAGTCGGGTTTCTGCTCCTCAAGGGAATCAGTCTCAAAGAGATAGCGGATATACGCCAGACCCAATTAAAAACCGTGCAACAGCAGTCCCAGTCCATTTACCAGAAAACCGGATTGGTCAGCCGCTCCGAACTCGCCGCCTTTTTCCTCGAAGATTTATTGCCACCCCAGGGAAATTAAAACCGGGATTCTTTCCTTCGGCAGGCTCAGGACAGGCTTGCTCCGCTCCTCAGAATGACAATTCGGCGTCGCTTGTCATGCCGAACCCTTCGACAGGCTCAGGGTGACAGGATAAAAAATCAGCTCCGGGCTTGCCCGGTCCAGCGTCACGCGGGTTAGGCGGAACAGCTCAGCCGCCTCAAAAGATATTTCGCTCAATCAGGATGACTTGCGATGAGTTTTAATGTTCATATGGGGAATCTCGGATTAAATAATCCATATTTCCTGTGCTTTAATCAATGTCCAAACTCCTATAGCAATAAAACCTATACCAGCAATAATATGCAAATTCTTTTCACTTATGATTTGTGAAATAAGACCGCCCGCCGCAACTCCAATGGCAGATGCGAGAATGAGTGCTAATGAAGCTCCAATAAAAACAGTCAATTTGCTGACCTCTTTATTGGCTGCAAACAGTAATGTTGCGAGTTGAGTCTTATCGCCTAGCTCGGCAATGAAAACTACAGAGAAAACGATGGTGAGCAATTTCCAATCCATGGGCCTCCCTTATGGGGGTATGAATTTCTATGGTGATGTTTTGAAATCCTACTGCCTCTCCCCCAGCGCATCTCCGGACTTGTGCTTCTCAAGG
>CAYPKH010000045.1:0-9496 GCA_964411245.1 uncultured Nitrospina sp. | reverse complement strand
ACATCTCTATCGCCGCTTCAAAAATCGGGCTCGACCGGATAGGAGGATAGACCACATGCAACAACCCTCCTGGCACATGGTACCCGCGGCCGGGACCGGCGGCGATCATCACTTCGACCCGCCGGGGATGCAGGCACCGTTTTAGATGCCGCTCAAGGGCGAAACACCCGCGCGCCAGATTGCTGGCTCCCAGCAATATCAACACCACCGGCGTCTCCGGAGGGAGAGACAGGGATTCCGTGGATTGTGCGTCGGACGCAACGGTCATGATTCCTCGCTGGGAGCGGAGGCACGCATCGGCTTCCGTAACTATACAGGAAAACATTTTTGGAGGAAGAAATCTTCTCCGGGGGTCACGGGTAAGAGCGGTATTCCTTGGGCAGGTTGGCCCGATCCGCCCGGGCCTCCAGGGCTTTGTGGAGTTTTTCGTAATGCGCGATCAATTTTTTGATCTTCGTGGATTTTTGAAAATCCTGGCGGGCCTGATACGCGGTGCGTTGATAATGGCGCAGGGTTTGCGCGTAGGTGGTATATTTTTTCCGCCACCATTGTTCGTTCTGTCCTTCCCACAATTCATCCCCCTCGCCGGCGAAGGGTTTCAGAATCAATTCCGACCGCTCCCGGTCCATTTCCATTTTGAATTCCCCCAGGAAAGACATCCCCAACAGGCCGTCCATTCCCTGGAAGTTCGGATTGGTGCTGGCTTCGACGTTGAGGACCGTGGCGTCTCCCAATTGCAGTGAATCCAGAATAAACAGCGGGGTTTCCACTTTACCCCCGGCGGTATGGAATTCCATTTGGGGGAGGTTGTTATTGTAAAGAGTTCCCAGGCGTTCGCCCAGATGGTTGGAAAGGATCACCATGGAGGCCCCGGTGTCCACCATCAAATCGGCGCGGATATTGCCGTTGATGAGCACCTCCACCATGTAATGGCCGCCGGGAAGGGACCTGGCCTTGATCACGTGAGTGCCCGACTTCTTTTCGGGAGACAACAGCTTTACCGGTTTCGAAGGCGCCGTCGGCACACCCTTGAAGGTTTTCAGCTCGTCTTTTTTCCGGTATTGGTGCGGGATTTTGGAAGGATTGTCGGTAAAGTGGGTTTTACCGTTTTCGTCTTTCCATTTGTAAATCGCGGAATGGGAAGCAGCCGCAAACACCAAAACAATCGATACACAGAGGGCACAGGAAATTCTAATCCAATGTCTCAAAGGGTATCGGTTTGACATACACATCTCTCGGTTTGATTCCGTCCGAAGGCCCGACCACGCCCTCGCGTTCCATGATTTCGATCATGCGCGCCGCCCGGTTGTAGCCGACGCGCAGTTTTCTCTGGATCATGGAGATCGAGGCCTGCCGTTCGCGGGCGATGAGGGCGACGGCTTCATCGTACTTTTCGTCGAACTCGTCGTCATTCTCTTCCGCGCGGGCGGCTTCGACCACCCGGTCGAACACATCCTCTTGGTACTCGGGATCCTTCTTCTGACCCGCGATGAACTGGAGGACCCGGTTGATTTCCTCGTCGGAGACCATGGCCCCGTGAATTCTCTGCATCTTGGAGGTTCCGGGAGGCAGAAACAGCATGTCGCCTTTGCCCAACAGTTTCTCCGCCCCGATACTGTCCAGAATCGTCCGGGAATCCACGCGCGACGTAACCTGATAGGAAATCCGCGCCGGAAAATTGGCTTTGATGATGCCCGTCAGAACATCGACCGAGGGCCGCTGGGTGGCCACAATCAGGTGGATTCCCGCGGCCCGCGCCATCTGCGCCAGGCGCGTCAGCGAGTCTTCCACGCCCTTACAGGCCACCATCATCAAATCCGCCAACTCATCGATTATAATAACAATGTAAGGGAGTTTAGCGGGGATTGCCACTTCTGTTTTTTGGACTGCCGCACCTTCCTGCGGGTCCGCGGCCCCGGTTTCCCAGGCCGAAGCTTTTCTTTTGATTTTTCGGCTTTTAGATTTTCCCTTCCGGTTATTCTCCCGAAGCATTTTTTCCACCATCTGGTTGAAACCGGAAATATTGCGGACCGACCGATCGGCCATCAACTGGTAGCGCCGTTCCATTTCCACCACCGCCCACTGCAGGGCCCCCGCCGCTTTCCTGGGATTGGTCACCACCGGCGCGATCAGGTGAGGGATACCGTCGTACATGTTGAGCTCCAGCATTTTGGGATCGATCATGATCATCTTCACTTCATCCGGAGTCGCGTTGAGGAGCAGACTGCAGATCATGGTGTTGATACCAACCGATTTGCCGGATCCGGTGGACCCCGCCATCAGCAGATGCGGCACCTGCGCCAGATCTTCGGTGATGGGCCGGCCGATGTGGTCCTTGCCCACCGCCAGCGCCAGTTTGGATTGGGTTTCCTGAAACGAATCGGAGCAGATGATTTCCTTGAAAGAGACGGTTTCGCGTTTCGTGTTGGGCAGTTCGATGCCCACCACCGACTTGCCGGGAACGGGAGTCAGGATCCGCACGCTGGGGGCGCGCATCGCCAGCGCCAGATCGTCGGTCAACGACAAAATGCGGCTGACCTTAATGCCCGGAGCCGGTTCGAATTCGTACAGGGTGATCACCGGGCCCGGAAGGACCTGAACGATCCGGCCCTCCACGCCGAAATCGGAGAGTTTTTTTTCCAGGATGGTGGAGTTCAGCATCAGCTCTTTCCGCATCTGTTCTACATTCCGGAGTCTGGGAGGATCGTTCAAAAGCGTCACCGGTGGCAACTGGTAATCTTCCGTCTCGTGGGCAAACGGAAAATTTTCCTGAACAGCGAACTCTTCTTTCTTCCTCTCCGGTTCCTTTTCTTTTGCCGCTTTGCGCAACGTGGAAATATCCTCCAGGGTTTTCGGCGAGGGCGACAACAGTTCGCGCGAGACGATGACCGGCTCGCTCAACCGCCGGTATTTGACTTTGTCCCTGCGGGCTGCCCGCCAGATACGAAGGGTCTCCCACAACCAGTTTTTGAACTCTCCACCCATCTGTATCAGCAGGGTTCCCACGGCGCGAATACTATTGAGTCCCCAGCGGAACAACACCCTGAGCGCGCGGCCGGTGATACGAAACAGTTGATCCGCAGGCACGCCGGACATGGCCAGGGCGGAAATGAACAGGATCAACATCAACAGCAGGTGCGCGCCGACCACGCTCAACCAGAGCACCAGCCATTGAGAGACTTGGGCTCCGACCAGTCCGCCGGTTGCAATGTCGGTTCCGAAATAGGGATCGTGTTTGAATTGCAGAGCCAGCAAAGCACACAGCCCCGACAGGAAGATCGATCCAAACAGCAACACCAGCGGCCAGCGGCGGAACTCCTGTCTGCGAATCACCGCCCAACCCACCAGAATCGCGACGAGCGGAAACACAAACGCCCCGGTACCGAAAATCCGGACGAGGCCGTCGGCCAGATAGGAGCCCACCAGGCCCCCGTAATTCTGGATGTCCCCGCCCTGCGATGAAAACTGATGGAACGAGGGATCGTGCGGGGAATAGGAAATCATGGAAATCAGCGCAAAGATGGCGAAACCGGCGGTACCGACTCCGAGAAAATCCCGAGTCAGGCTATGGGGTTCTTGATCACTCATTATTTTGGACTCGCGTTTTTTGGGTGGTTATCAATCGTTGGACGGTGTCCTGGAGAATCGTGTTTTTAACGTCGCGCGCTTCGTCGGATTTGGGATAATCCAGGTTGTAGTGCAGGCCGCGGCTCTCTTTGCGTTCCAGGGCGCCATGGATAATCAGCTTGCCGGTGAGGGCGATGTTTCGCAACTCCAGCGTGTCGCGGGTGATCTTGAAACTCCAGTAATATTCCTGGATCTCTTCCAAAAGCATTGCGACCCGGCGGCGGGCGCGATACAACCGTTTATCGGAACGCACGATGCCGACGTAATTCCACATCAACCGCCGGATTTCGTCCCAGTTGTGGGAGACCACGACGGATTCGTCGCTTTCCACCGCATCGCCGCTGTCCCATTCCGGCAAGCGCTCCTGCAGTTGTTCAAGTTTCTTTGAGGGACGTCTCAATTCAGTGGCCTTGGCGGCGGCCCGGTGCGACAGCACCAGCCCTTCCAGCAGGGAATTGCTGGCCAGACGGTTGGCCCCGTGCAATCCGGAATAACACACTTCGCCTGAGGCGAACAGGCGGTGGATGCTGGTCTGACCGTTCAAATCCACCATCACCCCGCCGCACATGTAATGCGCCGCCGGAACGACGGGGATCGGTTGTTCGGTCATGTCGAATCCGAACTCCTTGCAGGTTTTGTAGATATTCGGGAACCGTTCGCGCGTGCGGTAGCCCTCCAGGTGGGTGACGTCGAGGAACACGCAATCGTCGCCGCTTTTTTTCATTTCGTAGTCAATGGCGCGGGCCACGACGTCGCACGGCGCCAGGCACCCCAGGGAATGATAGTTTTCCATAAAGGTGTCGCCGTTTTTCAGACGGAGGATGCCGCCTTCCCCGCGCACCGCTTCCGAAATCAAAAACGATTTCGCCTGCGGGTGGTACAGGCAGGTGGGGTGGAATTGAAAAAATTCCATATTGGCGATCTTCGCTCCGGCGCGATAGGCCAGCGCGATGCCGTCACCGGTCGCGGTATCGGGATTGGAGGTGTACAGGTAAACTTTTCCCGCGCCCCCCGTCGCCAGCAAAATGGCTTTGCCGGTGAAAGTAACCACCTCTCCGGTTTTTTCGTCAAGGGCGTACAGACCGAGGACCTCGTCCCCCTTACTTCCGGGCTGAACCGCGGGATCGATATTAGCGCGGGTGATGATATCGATCCCCATGTAATAAGGATAAATTTCAATATTCGGCTTGGAGTGGACAGCTTCGATCAGGGTGCGCTCGATTTCCAATCCGGTGAGGTCGTCGGCATGCAGGATGCGGCGTTTGGAATGGCCGCCTTCGCGGGTCAGGTGAAAGGTGTCTTCGCCCTGGGTGCGGGTGAATTTGGTTCCCAGCCGGATCAACTCCCGGACCCGGGCCGGACCCTCACGGATGATGCAACGCACCACGTCCTCCTGGCACAACCCCCGCCCAGCTTCGATGGTGTCCGAAACATGGAGGTCGACCGAATCGTCCTCGGCCATGACCGAGGCGATTCCCCCCTGGGCGTAGCGCGTGGCGGACTCTTCCACGGCGTCCTTGGTAATCAGGGCCACCGAGCCGTATTCCGCGATTTTCAGGGCAAAGGTGAGGCCGGCGAGGCCGCTGCCGATAACAATGTAATCCCGAGCGACTTTCATATCCGCCATTATATGGGCTTAACCCTTTAATATCAATAGGATATTAAAAGGTTGGGCCCGGGGAAGGCCGCTCTTTGAAGAGGACCTCAAATCGGATGAAAATAGGGGAAAGCCTTTACTTTTCAACAGTTGGGTTTATTTCAGGGGCTTTCTCCGGGTCCGGAGGAAATGGAACGGAGTGTGGAAGCTGGAACCTTTTTATAGGTTTGCATAGAGGCAGAGCAATCAGGATGAGCAGGGAGATGGCGCTGACGATCAGGCCTTCCTTGAACCCTTCCGGAAAATAATCGAACTCCAGGGTATGCACGCCCGGACCCAACTGAACCGCCCGGTAATAATGATTGGCGCGCAGGATTTTTTCCTTCTTGCCATCCACGGTCACTGTCCAACCGGGAAAATAGGAATCCACCAGCACCAGAAACCCGTTCCCTTCCTGAGAAGTTTTCACGGTAACATGGTTGGGGCGGTAACTCACTTCTTTCACCTTTGCCTCAAAATGCTCCGAGGGCGTAAACTCCACCGGTTCGCTCAACAACACTTCCTTGAGAGGATCGAACGATTCGGCGTAATAGGTGGTGAGCAATTGAGAATCCTTGGCCAACCGAACCCCGGAAACCAGATAGGCCCGGGGCAGTGCGTCCTTAAAAACCCGAATCCGGTCTGGAGAAATCACGGGGTTCCCATCAGAGTCCGACCGGTTCTTTCCGTTGGGATTTATCCAGTACCCGACGTTACTGCGTTTCAGGATACGCAACCGCCCTTCCGCATCCGATTGCCTCATGGCCGCAACCCAAATCAACTGATTGATCAATCCCATACCCAGACCCGATTTCCCTGCCACATTTTCAATGCCATAAACCATACCGGTATAGGGAGTTATATATTGCTTCCACAACAAAATCCCGTCCAGCATGTTGGACACCGGCAAACGGGTGGAAAAGGGCGATTGTTGAATTCTTCCCGAATAAATCCGGTGCTTTCCGTAGGCATCCTGCAGAGAATCCAGCAACACAGGTTTTTCTTCGTAAAATTTTCGGTCAATCAGGGGAAGAAGCTTGAAATCCTTCAGATTCAAATCGACTAAAATCAACAGTAACACCAAGGTGGCGAAGACGATTTTTCTGATTTTTCCAAAATAAAACAAAATATAAGCGAAACCAAAAATAAACAAAAAAATCAAAGAATTTTCCATTCCGAGATTTGGCTGATTCCATCCAATCCAAGCAACCAATACAAAAAGAAGGATCAAAACCGTTACAACCGGATAGATTTTGAGGCGGCGGTTTTCAGTATGATTCAATAGGGCATCCAGCACAAAACCGGTGAGAAAGGCCGCGGCAAACGAGGATACATAAAAGAACTTGGCCGGAAATCGAAACAGGTTTAATAAGGGGACCGAATGGTAAACATATTCATAGAAAGGATTGTATTTCCCCAGGGCAAACCAGATTCCGAACAAAAAGACCAGCAACCAGAATCCTACCGCCTTTTCTCTGCGGAATAAAAAACCGATAAAGATAAATACCAGGCTGAGGAGTCCCATATAGAGAGTGTGCAGAAACCCTTCCAGAAAATCAGGGGAAGCGCCGGAACCTTCCTCGTTTATATACCCAGGCGTCAGCGCCAGCGTGGCCAGCTTGGAACCTTCCAGGGACCAAATCGTATGGGCTTGGTAGTTAATGCCCCCGCTTCTCGGGGAATGCTTAAGGAGTTCGGCGGTCGGCCACAATTGGAGGGCGGTAAGGCCCAACGCCAGGACCACTGCCAGGCCAAGAGAGACCGTCATGCGTCCGTAGCCGGTTATCCCCTCCCCTTTCGGCATGAACCACAGACAATGCGCGTACAACAGAACCAGGGTCATGATGCTGATTTCCGGGCACGCCGCAAGAGTCTGAGTGGCGATAGCCAGCACCGTCCCGATAAAATATCCGATCCGTTTCTCCGCCCGGTACTTCAGGAACATCCAGAACACCATGGGAAGCCAGACCGCGCCCAAAAAGAAATTACTCGTCAAAATCGCCGCCACGATGAAACCGCTCAGCATCCCTGTCGCACTGCTGCACAGCCGGGCGACAAATGATAGGCCCCAGTGTTTTCCCAGCAGGTACAAAAAGAATCCCAGCACCAGGAAATGAATAAAGTAAAACAGGTTGATGGCCATTATAGTGTCCGGCAAAAAGAACACGGCGCTGGGAGGATAAAATACGCCCGGATGGAAGGCTGAAAAAAACGGCATCCCGCCATAAGCGTGGGGCGTCCAGTAAGGCATTACGCCTTCATGGTAAGCCTGGCTCAGAAAGTACCGGAAGGGATAGGTGATAAAATGATAGTCACGAAGGAAGAGGGCCTTATTTTTAAAAAGCAGGGGAAAAAATACATAAAAAGCCATCAGGAACAAAAGCAGCAACCCTAACAGGTCCTGCAACCATTCAGGTTTCCCTTTCAAATTTCCCTTTTCCGTTTGGTTGAATGGCATGGACACCTCGGATTGAATAACGGATGGCATGAGATGGTGAACCCGGTCTTCATTGAGCGGAAATTTAAATGGCGGCCGTCGGGTAAATCACAGGGTTCCGAGGATTTACGCCATCTTATTTCAGATTTTGCAAATATTTTCTCCTAAACACATACCCAACCAACACAAGCACAAGGGTAATGCCGCTTACGACCAAGCCGGCCTTGAACCCTTCCGGAAAGTAGTCGAACTCCAGGGTGTGCTCACCGGGGCCCAACTGCACCGCCCGGTAATAATGATTAGCGCGCAGGATGGTACGTTCCTGCCCGTCGACTTTCACCGTCCAACCCGGAAAATAGGAATCCATCAAAACCAGAAATCCGTTGCCCTCCTGTGAGGTCTTGACGGTGACATGATTGGGACGGTAACTCACTTCCTTCACGGTTCCCTGAAATCGATCAGAGGGCGTAAAATCGGCCTCCGCGCTCAACAGCACCTCCTTGAGCGGGTCGAACGTTTCCTGGTAATAGGTGTTGAGGATGTGGCCCTCCTCCGGCACCCGCAGGTTGGGAACCAGGTAAGCCCGCGGGAGAGCATCCTTGAATACTTCGACCCGATCCGGCAGGATGACGGGATCGCCCCCCAGCATATAATCCGTGGGACGATCCTGATTGATCCAATATTTGACGTTACTGCGTTTTAATATCCGGATGCGCCTGTCCGGTTGGGATTTGTCCAGCACGGCAAACATCAACAGATGGTTTTTCAATCCCATGGCCAAGCCGGGGAGACCCATAAAATGCTCCACGTCCAGAACCATGCCGGCGTACGGACGCAGATACTGCTTGGCCACCAGAAGGGAATCCAGATAGGTGTTGCCGTTGGGATAAAACTCGGGCTTGAGTTCCCGTTCAATTCTTCCGGAATAGATTCTGTAATGTCCCGCCGAATCCCCCAGGATGTCCATGTAAAGCGGTTTTTCCTCAAAAAACTTCCGGTCGGTGAGAGGCAGGAGTTGAAAATCCTTGATACTCAAATCCAGAACGATCAGAAGTAAAATCAAACCCGAAAAAACAGTTTGCTTGAGTTTGCCGAAGTAAAACAGGATATAAAAAAGACCGAAAGCAAACAGGAAGGAAAGGGATATTTCCATTTCCAGATGAGGTTTTTGCAATCCTATAAAGACCACCCCGCCGAACAAGATGATCACAAGGGTCAACACCCGGTTGATCCTGACGGATCTTTTGTTCTGGATCAGGAGATCCAGAACAAAACCGGTCAGGAAGGCGGCGGCGAACGAAGACACATAAAAATACTTTTGTGGGAATCGAAACCAATTGACCAACGGAGCCCAGTCGTAAAAGTATCTATAGAGGGGATTGTATTCCCCGAGAGCAAACAGGATGCCCAGCAAAAAGACCAGCAACCAGAACCCCACCGCCTTGTCCCTTCTGAAACAGAAACCGATCACGATCAGGGCCAAGCCGATCAAGCCCATATAAAGGGTATGAATGAGGCCGGAAAAGGTCACCGGGGCCTTTTTGTTGTCCAGAACACCCCGGTAACCCGGGGTTATGACCAGCGTGGTTAAATCGGACGGCTCCAGCGACCAGGCCGTATGCTCCTCATAGGCGATGCCGCCGTCTCTGTGGGAATGCTCGATCAGTTTGGCGGTCGGCCACAACTGCAGGGCCGCAATGCCCAGAGCCAGGACCACGGCCAGGCCCAGCGATAGTGTCATCCGCACATAACCTGAAACGCCTTCTTCCTTGGGCATAAACCAGAGGGCATGCACG
>CAYPKH010000044.1:0-9586 GCA_964411245.1 uncultured Nitrospina sp. | reverse complement strand
AGAGAAACAAACGCTGTTTTGGATGGAACGATTTTCATAAGTTTCGACACCATGGCGCAGGGCGGATGCACGGTATTCCGGGATTATAGCAAGTGGCGGGGTGGGGGGGAATTTATTCGTACCGCAGGGCGTCGATGGGATTGAGATTGGAAGCTTTGATGGCCGGATACAGTCCGAAGAAAATACCGATCCCCACCGAGAACCCGAAGGCCAGCAGGATCGACTCCAGGGACACGATGGTTTCCAGACCGCCTATTTTGGAGACAGATTGGGAAATGAGGACTCCCAGGGCAATGCCGATACAGCCTCCCAGGAAACAGATCAGAACGGATTCGATCAGAAACTGTTTGCGAATTTCCCGCTTCTTGGCGCCGATGGCGATCCGGATGCCGATTTCACGCGTGCGCTCGGTCACCGAGACCAGCATGATGTTCATGATGCCGATGCCGCCGACTAAAAGGGAAATCATGGCGATGCCGCCCAACAGGAATTGAAACGTTTCAGCCGCCTTGCCCCAGCTGTTCAGCCACTCGGCGGAATTTTGAACATAAAAATCGTTTTTTTTACTCGGACGCAGGTTGTGCCGTTTGCGCAAAAGGGTCTCGATATCCTGTTTGATGGTTTCGATATCGTTCATATCCTTCACCTGGACGTCGATCGACCGCACATGTTTCATTCCGAACAACCGTTTTTGGGCGGTGGTAATGGGAATGAAAATCTGGTCGTCGGGATCAAACCAGCTCAAGGCCCCTTTGGCGACGGTGGTGCCAATGACGAGGTAATTATTTCCATTCACTTTTATATTTTTTCCAACGGGATTTTCACCTTCAAAAAGATTTTTGACCACCGTGGCTCCCAGGATGCAAACCCTTCTGGCAGTTTTGACTTCCTCTTCGGTATAGAACCGTCCCTCTTTCATTTTAAAATTGGCCATCCATCCGTAATCCTTGCCGGTTCCCCGGACGGTACTGCTGGTGTTTTTGTTTCCGTGTTTCAACTGGCCGTTTTTGTACACCTGGGCCGCGACCCCGTTGATGTTTTGAATGAAGTCGCGAATCGCGTAAGCGTCGCCCAACACCAGTGTTTCAACCTTGCCGCTGCTGACATGACGCCTCTTTCTTTCGCCGGGTTTGACGGTAATGATGTTGGTACCGAATTTTGCGATGGTGCTAAGCGTCTGGCGCCGGGCCCCTTCGCCCAGGGAAATCATGGAAATGACCGAGGCCACCCCGATGATGATGCCGAGCGTGGTCAGAAACGTCCTCAGCTTGTTGGCGCGCAGACTGCGAAGCGCAATTTTGAATAAATCCCAGATCAGCATTACATCTCCTTGGCCGAATCGCTGATGATCAGGCCGTCCCGCATATGAATGACCCGCCGGGCGTGTCGAGCCACCGTTTGCTCATGGGTAACCAGGAGCAGAGTGGTGCCTTCGCGATTGAGGCGGGAAAAAATTTTCATGATTTCCTCTCCCGTTTGGGAATCCAGGTTACCGGTCGGTTCGTCCGCCAGAATGATGGCGGGATGGTTGACGATGGCGCGGGCGATGGCGACTCGCTGGCACTCGCCTCCGGAAAGTTCATTCGGCTTGTGTTTGGCGCGGTCGGCCAGACCCACTTTTGCCAGGGCTTTCCGCGCCAGGGATTTTGAATCGTTGGTTCCGTTATAGAGCAGGGGTAGTTCGATGTTTTCCAGCGCGGATGAACGGGCCAGAAGATTGAAACTCTGAAAGACAAATCCGATTTTGCGGTTGCGCACTTCCGCCAATTGGTCGGAGTTCAGGGTGCGCACGTCGATATCGCCCAGACGGTAGGTGCCGGAGGAGGGGAGGTCCAGGCATCCCAGAAGGTTCATCAAGGTGGACTTACCGCATCCGGATTGCCCCATAATGGCGACAAACTCTCCCTTTTTGACCCGGAAGCTGACCCCTTTCAGAGCTGGAACTTTCTGATCGCCCAATTCGTATGTTTTGCTGAGGTTCTCTACTTCAATCAAGGTTTTTTTATTTAGAACGAAGGATGAATAACATTTTGCGGATGGTCGACATGTTGTCGTCGCCTTTTTGGTACTCTTCCCACAAGGTCTCCCAATCCCCGATCAGGACTTTTTGATCCGCCTCCAAGCCGGATAATATCTGGACATGGATCGGATTTCGCACCCCGGTGGTGACCGGAACCTCCTGGGGCCGGTGGTCCACCAGAATGGCCGCAAACTTTTTATTTTTCTGCACCCGCACCGCTTCTCGGGGAAGGTACAGCACATTTTTCAACTCTTCGCTTATTATATCAACGTTGGCGGTCATCATCGGTTTTAAAATGCCTTTTCCTTTGTCCAGAATTTCAATCTTAACCTTGAAAATCGTGATGCTGTCCTCTACCTGCCCTTTGGGGGAAATACGCCGGACCTTGCCGGTGAAGGTTCTTCCTGGATAGGCGTCGGCGGTGATTTTGACCTGTTGCCCGTGGTGGACCGAACCAATATCCGTTTCATCCACGTCGGCGATGATGAACAGGCGGGACAAATCCGCCACTGCGGCCAGCGGGGTTCCCCCGGAGACGTTGGAAATTCCCGAAGAGATGATCTGTCCCTGTTCGACCAGTTTCTCGATGAGCACCCCGGAGATGGGCGCAAAGATTTCCGTTTCCTCCAGCCGCTCCTTCGCTTCGTCGAGCGTAATCTTCGCCCGTTGGAGCTCGGCCCGGGCCAGATCGATTTCGTGCTTTTTGACGTCGATCTCGTAAATAGTATCCTGGGCGGCCTGCAGGTCCGCACGCGCCTGAACCCGGTTTTCCTGGTTGACCTTGAACGCGGTTTGGGCCTCCTGCAATGCTTCTCGGGAGGTGAATTTCTTCTGGAACAAGTCCTCCTGCCGCTTCAGCTTGTCCTCCGACTCCTTGAGGTTCGCATCGGCTTCACCCACCTTGGATTGGGCGGATTGCAGGCTGGTCCGGTACCGGGTTTTCTGGGAGAGGAGAGCGGTTTTGGCTTTGTTGAGTTTGGCGGTGGCGCTGGCCAGATCCGCTTTAGAGCGGGCGACATTGCGGATTTCGTCGGATTTGTCGAGCTGAAGAAGCAATTGGCCTTTTTTAATCCGGTCGCCTTCCTCGTACGGGAATTTTAAAACCTCGCCGCTGGCTTTGGATTTGACTTCTACCTGGAAGCTGGGCTCGACCACACCGGTAGCGGATATTTTAACCACCAGATCGCCTTGAATGACCTGCGTGGTTTTGAAGGGAATGTCGACCCCGGGGTTCAGGCCTTCGTCATCGGTCACCCACCAAACAATCCCCACCCCCAGAAAGCCAACCAGAACATAGATGAGAATTTTCATTTTCATGGGGCGGATTCGGAATCCATTCGGATATTGTATTCCTCCAAAGTGGTGGCCAGGACTCTACGGAATTTGATTTTCGATTTGTTGAAATCGATGATGGCTTTCAGCTCCTTGCTCTGCTGTTCCGCCAGGTCGGTTTGAAATTCCAGGACGCTGAAACTGGTGGAAAGGCCCACTTCGAATTTTTTCTCTTCGGCACTCAGTTTTTCCTCCGCCAGTTTGCGGGCGATCCGGGCGGCCTGAACCCGTTTCTTGTCGGTGCTGATCTGCCGTGCGGCTTCCCGCACTTCCACCACGATGGTTTTCTCCAGATCCTTGATGTCCATTAACAGCTGGGTCGCTTCCAGCTTGGAGGCATTAAGACGGCTCTTGGCGGCCCGGTTGCCGAGGGGATATTTGAAAAGTAACCCGCCTTCCCATGTGGAAGCGTCACCTGAAAAAGTGCGCTCCTGACTTCTTCCAAAATTACCGCCAAAAGGACTACCTCCAATATCTTTTCCGCTGATCCCATTCAGGCCAAAACTGGCCACAAGATCCAGAGTTGGATACAATTGATTTTCATTAAATTTAACCAGTATATTTTTACTGTCCAGCTCCTTCTTTTTGGAAAGGTGATCCGGCCGTTTCATCAAAGCGGTTCTGATGGAATCCTTCAGAGAAATGGGGGTTTCGATCAAAAATTGCGGGGAATCCAGGGGCTGGATTTCCTTCATCCCATCGGGGGAATCGAAAGGGATATTTAAAATATTTTTCAAATTGTCTTGGTTATCCTGGATCAGTTTTTCCGCCTGGATGACCGCTTCTTCCCGTGAGGCCACTTCCGACTGGGCCTGCAGAATTTCCAGGGGAGCCATGGTGCCGACTTCCACCTGGGCCCTGACACGCCGTTCCAGGTCTTTAGCGCGTTGCACCGATTGCTGCTGAACCTTTAAATCCTCGCGGCTGAACACCAGATCCCAATAGAGGTTTTCCGTATCGCTGATCACCTCGATGACTTTATTCTTGAATTCGGAATCCGAGATATCCAGATTATTCTTGGCGATGTAGATGTTGGTTTTATTGACATCCAGACCAAAGTTTTTGAGTAGGGGTTGGGTGAGGTTAACCTCAAAGCGTGAGTTGTACTGGGGACTCAAGGCAGCAAAAGCGGAGTCGGTCTCAATGCGCTCATTCCGGAATTTCAATTCATATTGGGTGCCTAATTTGAGTTTCTGATCAAAACCCAGATCAAAACTTTGCGTATTCACATTGGTCTTAGGATTGCTCACTGCAAATGACGATAGTTGTCTCTCTTGCGTGGCATTCCCTTCAAACGAAATATTGGGATCGAACTCCGCTTCCTGGGTGATGATTTCCTGCTGGCGGATTTGTGACTGAAAATTCTGTACCGCAATGCTGACGTTGTTTTTCAGGGTATTGGCAATGACATCCTGGAGTGACATTTCCAGGGTATGGGTCAGGACGATATCCGGCTTGCTGATACGCGGTGCCGGTTGCACCGGTGGGGTCTGGGCTTCATAGGACGGGGCCTGTTTTAAACCGCCATCTACACCCGATCCAGGCAGGGTTCCTATATCGGGTTTTTTCAATGGTTTCTGAGAAGACTCCCCCAGAAAAAATCTGCGTTCCTTGGAAAAAGAATCTACAGGCAAAAAAATCAATAGGATAAACAATAAGAAAAAAAATCCATCAGCCGCAGAAGGACGACGCATCAACATAAAGAACCATTTCGTCTAGGGTTAGTATCGATAAAACCTATTATATTCTAATGAGTTGCAGAAAGGGAAGGGTGATTTACCCTTTGTCTTAAAAATTGAACCTGTATCCCTCCTGCTTCTCGTCCTTTGGCCTGAAAGAAATAATGATTGGTAAACAGCTGGGACCTATTGCCAACACCCTTTAGGCCCGTGGAAATATAGGGATCGGGGAGCCGTAAATAATCCAGGAATCGGATGATTTTACCATTTTTGGCTAAAATTGAACCTGTTGAATTTTCTAAATATTGGAAAAGATTAATAAAAATATTTGAAAAAAAGTGCTTGTTGGAATTACATTAACTGTATATAATGAATGTGGAAGAAAATTTAACCGATTCGGTTATGAACTTCCTTGGAGAAGTTTTTAATTACTGATTTTCATCATTTCTTAATAGAGCCCATGGAAAATTCTGGTATTAAAAATAAAGCCAATAATAACAATACCCGCGTGACTGCCGCCGACATTTTGAAGGTGGTTCCCATTACCCGGAAAACCTTGTGGCTGTGGCAAAAGAAATATAATTTTTTCCCGGACCCGGTCAAAGAAGCGCATCCCGGAGGCAAGGGCATTGTGGGTTATTATCCGGCCTGGGTGCAGGAGCGTTGCATTCAGGTTTATGCTTTGCAGAAAAGCGGCCATACCATTTCCATGATCAAGGAAATTCTCAAGAAGGAAGCCGAGGATAAATCCACCAAAAAAGTGCTGATCGTGGACGATGAAAAGAAGTTCGCCACGTTGCTCAAAAAGTTTTTCGTTAAAAATGACTATATAGTGGAAGTGGCTTTCGACGGTCTGGATGCGGGGCTCAAAGCAGCGCATTTTCAGCCGGCCATCATTCTACTCGATATCAATCTGCCGGGCCTCAACGGTCTGGAGGTTTGTAAAAATTTGAAAAACAATCCCCGAACCAAAAACATGACCGTTATGGTAATTTCCGCCAGCCTCCAGTACACGGAAAAAGCCGTGGTCAGTGCGGGAGGTGACATGTTTTTCAAAAAGCCCGTTAATTTTTCAGAACTCCTCGAAAAATGCAACGAGGTGATCGCGCAAAACGAGAAAATCACCATTCCCTCTTGATTAAAAAGTACGCCCGCGTAAATTTTTTCGTTCTCTCCTTTGATTTCTGAAATATTGCTGTTAAAATTCCCCAACGTGAGCAGGCCGAGGCCTGTTTTTCCTTAAATTTTTCCCATCAGACCTATGAATACGGCTCAGACTGAGGAAACCCAGGTTTCCGAATTAACCCAGATTGCGAGGGAAATACGGCGGAAGAGCCTGGAAATCATCCATCGGGCCGGGTCCGGACACCCCGGCGGCAGCCTTTCCGCAGCGGATATCATGACCGCCCTGTATTTCGGGGTCATGCGATATGACGCCAGCCAGCCCCAAGACCCCAACCGCGACCGGTTTGTAATGAGCAAGGGACACGCCACCGGCGTCTTTTATTCGGTGCTCGCCCGGGCCGGTTATTTCAAGGATGAGGATCTGAAGGATTACCGGAAGATCAACAGCAGGCTCAATTTGTCGGGCCATCCACATCCCAAAACCCCCGGCGTGGAAATCGCCACGGGAAGTCTGGGGCAGGGCCTGAGCGTGGCTCACGGTATCGCGCTGGGCGCCCGGCTGGATGACAGAGATTATAAAGTTTACGTCCTTCTGGGGGACGGCGAGCTTCAGGAAGGCCAGGTCTGGGAGGCCGCGATGTCGGCTTCCAAATTCAATACCAACAATCTGATCGCCATCGTCGATTTCAACAAGGTGGCCCAGGATAATATAACGAGGGACCTGAAAGACATCGAACCGCTGGAGGATAAATGGCGGTCCTTCGGCTGGGATGTCCACCGCATCGACGGACATGATATGGACCAGGTTTATAAAACGCTCACTCTGCCGCTCCATGAAAAAAAACCGCGGGTGATTATCGCCGATACCATCAAGGGCAAAGGGGTCAGCTTCATGGAGGGGAAAACCGCCTGGCATGGCGTGGCGCCCTCGGATGAAGAATATCAAAAAGCCCTGAAGGAGCTGGAATGAAAGACGGAGCCACACGAGACGGATACGGAGCCTGTCTGGAGGAAATCGGCGCTGACCCCAGAATCGTGGTTCTCGATGCCGGAGTGAGCGACAGCACCCGGTCCAAGAAATTCGGGGACAAATACCCCGAACGCTTCTTTAATATGGGAATCAGCGAGGCGGATATGGTGTGCACCGCCGCCGGCCTGGCGACCACCGGCAAGGTGGCGTTTGCCAACAGTTTCGCCTGTTTTCTGTTGGGACGCACCATGGACCAGACCCTGGTCAGCGTGGCGTACTCCAACACCAACGTCAAGCTGGTGGGTACCCACACGGGCCTCGCAGTCGGAGAAGACGGGCCTACCGCCCAGATGATCGTCGACCTGGCTTATACCCGCGCCATGCCCAATATGACCGTCATTCAACCCGCGGATTATGAAGAAGCGGTTCAGGCCACCAAGGCCCTGGTAGACCATGTGGGACCTGCCTATCTGCGCCTTGGCCGGCCCAAGGTCAAGGGAATCTATGATTCTTCCTATAAGTTTCAGATCGGCAAGGGTCATGTCCTCAAACCGGGAAAGGATGTGGTTATTTTCGCTACCGGAGGCCTGGTTCAGGAAAGCCTGGAAGCTTTAGAGCTCCTGGAGGCGGCCGATATCCGTCCGACCCTGGTCAATATTTCTACGCTCAAACCCATCGACAGCCAGCTGATTGTCGAACAGGCCCAAAAACACAGCGCCGTGGTCACCGCAGAGGACCACAACATCATAGGAGGCCTCGGAGATGCGGTGCTGGGGGTGCTGATGGAACACGATGTGCGGGTCCCGGTCAAACGCATTGCCGTGAGGGACACCTTTGCCGAGACCGGTTCCAAGGACGAACTCTACGCTAAATACGGGCTGTCCGCCGGCCATATTAAATCCACGGTAGAAAACCTTATCAAGAAGTAGTTTGTTTTCCCTTTCCTAAGTTTTTACCTTAAGTTGTTTCCAGCATTAGCCCGTTTTATCCGTTCTGATATTAGTTGACATAATATATGTTATAGGAACCAAAAGGGTATGGGTCGAAAATTCTTCCAAGTGGATGTATTTACGGAACGCGTCTTTGGCGGCAATCCCCTGGCGGTATTCCCGGACCCCGAGGGCTTGGACGAGGCGGCCCACCTGGATATCGCCCGGGAAATGAACCTGTCGGAGACCACCTTCATTTATCCGTCTAAGAGCCCGGAAGCCGATTTTAAAATCAGAATATTTACGCCGTGCAAAGAAATTCCCTTTGCCGGCCATTCCACACTGGGAACCGCGCATATCCTGTGGGAAACAGGAAAAATACCTGCCGTGAGAGATTCAGTGGTTCTGGAAATGGGCGTCGGCCCAATCAAGGTCACCAAAATGGAAAGCGGGCTGTTCATGGAGCAACCCCTTCCCGAATTCGGTCCCACCGTGGAGGCCATGGATCAAGTGGCCGTGGCCCTCTCGATTGACCCCGAAGACATGGAGTCCCATTATCCAATCCAAACCGTCTCCACCGGATTCCCCGCGCTTTATGTACCATTGAAGAATCTGGCGGCGGTGCAACGGGTAACCCTGAATCTCCCAGCCGTAAAAGATGTTTTAGGTGACGTGGACATGATTTATGTGTTCAGCGCAGAAACCTTGAATCGAGGTTCGACGGTCCATGCCCGGGCTTTTGCGCCCTTTATAGGAATCCCGGAGGACCCAGCGACCGGCAGCGCGGGTGGCGCCCTGGGAGCTTATCTGGTGCGCCACAGCGTGATTGAGGACCTCAATCCATCCGGAATCGTTATTGAACAGGGATATGAAATGAATCGGCCGTCCACTCTTCAGGTGAGCGTGACCGAATCGGGCGGCGAGATTCAATCGGTTCAGGTCGGGGGACGGTCCAAAACGGTTTTGGAGGGGACTCTGCGGGTATAAAAAAAGGGCGGGAAACCGCTTCCCGCCCTCTTCTTATCTACTTACGAAAAATTATGCCGTTTGGACATAGGCACAGGTATCGCACTGATGACCGGCAATCCGCGAGCACATGATGCAACTGCTGACTTCCCCTGAGGGCCGAACCAACCCACCACAATGATGGCATCTGGGCGCCAGCTCTTTTTTCAGGGCATTACTGGTGCTTTTGGAATACCGCATTTTATTTATTAAGGATTGACTCCTGGAAACATTCACATACATCCTAAAGCCCTCCTTCAATTAAAAAAACGAACAGCCGGGCAAACTTACTCAAGAACCGGCCTTTATGGTTAGTAGGGATGATTTTAGCAGAAAAAAGATTTAAAAATTGTGCAATAGGAGAATGGCCCCGATTCAAATAAAAACCATTTTAATCAATTAATATCAAAAAAATCAAGTGGTTATGTAATTTGGGGAGAGGGAGGCGCTATAATCGGGCCATGACCCCGCTGTTCACGCTGTCCATCCGTTCCTTGCCGAACAGTATTTCCACCAATTTCAGGGC
>CAYPKH010000043.1:0-9621 GCA_964411245.1 uncultured Nitrospina sp. | reverse complement strand
GTCCCGTGCATGAGTGAGCCGACGCAGCCTGGCAGGAGCGTGTGGACGTATTCTCCCAGCAGGCGCTCCATTCCCAGTTCCTTCTCCTTCTGATCAAAAAACTGGCAGTAGGAAGTGAAACTGCAATGCTTCCCAAAGTAAACCTGCCAGTTGTCTTGGGTGATTATGTGCTCTGAGAGTTTCGGAGGCTCCAAGCCATAGCCATAAGTCGTGCACTTTACGTAGTGGTCGTAAAACTCCTTGATCCTTTGCGGCGATGCCCCAAGACGATTGAGGGCAATAACCGCATGCTTCACGTGGTTGGTTAAGAAGACGTTGAACTCGATGTGGTAAGACTGATCGTTGAGCAGCGTCTCCATTAAGTTCAATTCCTTCTTTTCATCTGTGGACATGCTGTCTCCTTCTTTGTTTCCAAAATATATTATTTTCTTCACGTCCGCTTTGGGTCGATTCCAGCCATTTAAATCCCTAACTGAGACACACCTTTTGACCGGGATCGCGTTGCCAGAGGAAATTGAGGAACGCCGAAAGAATATTATCTCCGGATCAGGTACTCTGCAATCTGGATGGCATTCAAAGCCGCACCCTTGCGTAAATTGTCCGCCACGATCCACAGGTTGACTGCGCGGGGGTTATCCAGATCGGAGCGGATACGCCCCACCATGACTTCATCTGTTCCCGCCGCGTCCACCGCCAGGGGATATTCGGTTTTTTCCGGAGCGTCCACCACCCGCACCCCCGGCGCCTCGCTCAAAATCCGGCGGAGGTCCTGAAGGTCGATGACCTGTTCCGTTTCCACGTTGACGGCCTCGGAATGGGCGTAAACCACCGGCACCCGCACCGTGGTCGGGGAAATCTGAATGGACTCGTCCTCCAGAATTTTCCGGGTTTCGTTGACCATTTTCATCTCTTCCTTGGTGTACCCGTTGTCCAGAAACGCATCGATGTGCGGCAGGCAGTTGAACGCGATTTGGTGCGGATAGACCTCCCGGACCATCGGCTGGTTCTGCAAAACCTGCCTGCTCTGCTCTTTCAACTCCTCAATCGCTTTCTGACCGGTGCCCGACACCGACTGGTAAGTGGACACCACCACCCGTTTGATCCTGTAGCGGTCGTGGATGGGCTTCAACGCCATCACCAATTGAATGGTGGAGCAATTGGGATTGGCAATGATTCCCGGGTTATCCCCGATGGCGTGAGGATTAATCTCCGGCACTACCAGGGGAATGTCCTTTTCCATGCGGAAGGCACTGCTGTTGTCGATCACCACGCACCCGGCCTGGGCGGCTATCGGGACAAACTGGCGGCTGACAGACCCGCCGGCGGAAAACAGGGCGATATCCAACCCCACAAAGGAGTCCTCTTTCAGTTCCTGGACGGTGATTTTTTGTCCGCTGAATTCCACGGAAGTCCCGGCCGAACGGGAAGAGGCCAGAGGCACCAGCCGGCCCACGGGAAACTTGCGCTCTTCCAAAATGGAAAGCATGGTGCGTCCTACGGCTCCGGTGGCCCCCGCCACCGCGATGTCATAGTTTGCTTTCTTTTTCATGACAATTGCTTCTCCAACTCCTCCGCCACCCGGTCTCCCATGGCGACGCATCCCACTTCCTCCATGCCCTTGGACAGAATATCCCCGGTGCGGTATCCCTGCTTTAATACCTCATCAACTACCTTTTCTAATACAATATTTATATCCTCTAAGTTAAGAGAATACTTAAACATCATGCCGACCGATAAAATGGCCGCCAGGGGGTTGGCGACATCCTTCCCGGCAATGTCCGGAGCACTGCCGTGAATCGGCTCGTACATGCCGTTTTTGCCGCCGAGACTGGCCGAGGGCAGCATGCCGATGGAGCCGGTCAACATCGAGGCCTGATCGCTCAGGATATCTCCGAACATGTTGGTGGTCACGATGACATCGAACTGTTTGGGATTGCGCACCAGTTGCATGGCGCAATTGTCGACATACATGTGCGACAACGTAATGTCCTGGTAGTCTTCATGCGTTTGGGTCACCACCTCGCGCCACAACCCGGTGCATTCCAGCACGTTGGCCTTATCCACCGAACAGACATTTTTACCCCGTTTACGGGCCACGTCAAACGCCACTTTGGCGATGCGTTCGATTTCGCGGTCGGTATAAACCAGAGTGTTGATGCCCTTGCGGGAGCCGTCGGCGAGGGTTTCCACCCCGCGCGGTTCGCCGAAATAAATGCCGCCGATCAACTCCCGGACCACCATGATATCCAACCCTTTCACCACATCGGGTTTAAGGGTGGAGGCATCCGCCAGTGGGGCGAAGATTTTGGCCGGGCGCAGGTTGGCGAACAATCCCAGGTTGGAACGCAGGCCCAAAAGAGCCCGCTCCGGCCGCAGGGAAAAATCGAGGGTCTCCCATTTGGGTCCGCCGACCGCGCCCAGCAATACCGCGTCCGCCTCTTTTGCGGCTTTCAGGGTCTCTTCAGGCAGGGGATGGCCAGTGGCGTCGTACGCGGCTCCCCCGGCGGGCGCCTCGGTCAAATTCAGTTTGAGATTCTTTTTAGCCTCGACGATCTTGAGAATTTTTACCGCCTCGCGGATCACCTCGGGACCGATGCCATCGCCTGGCAGAACGGTGATGTTGAATTCCTGACTCATGAATAGACCCTTTTAAAATCCTCCCATTAACTGAAAAAAGAAGTGCATTATACCTGAAAAGCCGGACGGTCCAACCGGCCATTATCCCCTTTTGGCCCTTTTCCGGGGCCTTTTTTTGCCGTAAACCACCTTGACCAGGCAGAGTCCCCGTGCGGGGGCGGTGGGACCTGCCAGGCGCCGGTTTTTCGATTTTAAGATCTCTTTCATCCGCTCCGGGGGCCATTTGCCCCAACCGATTTCGATCAACGTGCCGACGATGTTGCGGACCATGAATTTCAGAAATCCGCTGCCGTCCACCGTGATCCGGATCAAATCGTCCTTCTTTGCAACGGACGCCCGGAAAATTTCCCGCACCGTGGTTTTGGCGGAACACCCGGAGCCCTGGAACGCCTTAAAATCCTTTTGGCCCACCAGACACCGGGCGGCCATTCGCATGGCGGACACCTTCAGCGTGGGCGTCGCGATGTAATGGGCCTGCCGGCAGAGCAGAGCCGAGGGGTGATCCCGGTTCAAAATCGTGTACCGGTAGGTTTTGCGTGTGGCGGATTTCTGCGCATGGAAATCGGGTTTCGCCTCTTCCACCCGGGTTACCACGATATCGGGCGGCAGGAGGCTGTTCAGCGCCTTCAGGAATTCCCGCGGTTGCATGAGAGAGGTGGTTTGGAAATGGGCTACCTGTCCTTCGGCATGGACTCCGGAATCGGTCCGCCCGGACCCGATGACCCGGGTCTTTTTTTTGGTGATTGTATGAAGTTTGCTCTCCAGGACCTGCTGAATGCTCAGCTTGTTCGGCTGGTACTGCCAGCCGTGGTAGCGGGTTCCCTCATATTCCAGAAAGATTTTGATTTTCCGCATGTTAGGAGGCCTCTGGGGTCAACGAAAAAGCGCGCCGGCATTGCACCAACGCGCTTTTCTCTTTTAGTCGACTCTCGCGAAAAGCACAAGAGTTTATCCGAATTTATATTCGGATTTCATCAATGTTTTTTGAAACTGAAATGTCCGGTGGATTCAAGCTCCTTTGGACCTCCTTGCGGGAAGTTAATAATAACCTCGGGTGTTAATATAAGACGCTCCCCAGATTTCGCAACCTATTTCACCCGGCCCTGTATCTTTTGGTTTCCCGGCCTGCTCTTGTGATACAATGCCGACAATCCAAAATTTGAGAATCCGGTATCTTTTGTATTTAAAGGAGTTTACTTATGAAGTCCTATGAAGACCTGCCCTTCGACGGCGGGTCCAATATCATGGATCAGGTGGTCGACCAGCGCGAGAAACTGCGGGTGCGGCTCGATCAAATCAAGCACAAGGTGTGCCTGATGAGCGGCAAGGGTGGGGTCGGTAAAAGTTCCATCACCGCCAACATGGCCGGCTGCCTGGCCTTGCGGGGACACAAGGTGGGTATCCTGGACGCGGATCTGAACGGTCCCAGCATCGGGAAACTGCTCGGCGTCTCCAACCAGGAAAAGCTGGAGATCGGTCCGCAAGGCGTTGAACCCGGCAAGGGCGCCATGGGCATCAAAATCATGTCCATGGACATGCTTCTGCCCAGCGCCGATTCGCCGGTGATGTGGACCGAAGGCGAGGATGCCACGGCGATCTGGATCAGCACCATGGAATGCACCGCCTTGCAGGAACTGCTGAAAGATACCATCTGGGGCGAGTTGGATTATTTATTGATCGACATGCCCCCGGGGAGCGACCGCATCGACAACATCCGCGATCTGATTCCGGAGTTGGACGGCGTGGTCGAAATCACCATTCCCTCAGCCATTTCCCAGCACATCGTTTCCAAATCGATCACCAAGAACGGTCAACTGGGGGTCTCCATCATCGGGCTGGTCGAAAACATGGCAACCTACGTGTGCCCGCACTGCAACGAAGAGGGCCAGCTGTTTGAAGGAGAGGACGTGAAAAAACTGTCCAAGGACAAACAGATTCCCCTGCTCGGCCGCATCCCGTTCGACACGCGGATGTCCCGTCAGACCGGGTCCGGTAAACTGTTCATTGAGGAATATGGCGACTCGGTCACCGGACAGGCGATTGCGCAGGTGGTCGACAACATACTGAAATTCATCCAGAATAAATCCAATTAAGGAGGAGCAATGAAATTCCTTTGCATACCCTGCGACGAGCAAATGGCAACGCAGGTCGACGGCATCATGCCGGCGGAAAAGAACAACATCACTTTGAAATTCAAATGCAAAAAATGCGGGCATTCCATCGCCATGCTGACCAATAAATTTGAAACCGAATTTGTCAGCAAGCTGGGCGTGGAAGCAGGCGGTCCGTCCGATATGGCCAATACCCCGTTCGGCATGATGGGTTCCACGTTAGCCCAGGGTAAGGAAGAATTAAAGAAAGCGGCTCCTGTCGACGACGATTTCGAGTGGACTCAGGAAGCGAAGGACCGCATCCAGAAAGTGCCGTTTTTCGTCAGAGGCATGGCTAAGAAAACCGTTCTCAACTTCGCCAAGGAAAAAGGCATTAAAGTGATCGACGGCGCGTTGATGGACGAAGTCCGCGAAAAGGTGGGGATGTAACCGGATAAGCTCTGCCCGAAGGCTTTTCAGGAAACAAAAAACCCGGCTCATGGGCCGGGTTTTTATTAATTTAAAACCCTTAGCCGGCGGATTGGGCTTGGCATTGCTCGCACTGACACAGTTCCCGGAGCAGGCTGTAGGGATAGATCCCCGTGCTGTGGCCGTCGTTCCAGTCGAACTGGATGGCGTACAGCCCCACGGTTTTGAGGTTCAGGGGACGAATGGTGTCGGGGATCATGCCCGGTTTGATCTTCTTATCGCCGCTCCATTCGTCGATGCAGTTCGCACAGGGACACTTCTCCCGCAACAGTTTGACGTGATGGACCGATTCATGCCCGTCGGTCCAGGTGATTCCCAACGTGGTTTCATCGATTTGCTTGATATCGCTCGGCGAAGGGCCGGTCGGCTCCTCGCGGGTCTCTTCTGCCATACGCGTTCCCGGAGTAAAAGATTAGAGATCGGATTCAGCCTTTCCAGGCCAGTTCAAATCCGGCGCCCACCTTCTTGGCTTCCTGCGCTTGATTGATACTGATCTGGGCCGCCACCTGTCCCGCCAGACGACGATAGGCCTGGCTGGCCAGAGACTCCGGTTGGCTCAAAGTAATCGGCATTCCCGAATCGCCGGCGACGACCACGTCGGGAATGAGAGGAATTTCTCCCAGAATCGGAACCTTAAACTTGTCGGCCAACTGCTGGCCCGCCCCGGATTGGAAGATGAAATGTTTCTTATCACAGCCGTCACAGACGAAGTAGCTCATGTTCTCCACCACACCGAGTACCGGCACTTTCACCTGCTGAAACATCTTGACCCCTTTTTCGGCGTCGATCAGGCTGATCTGCTGAGGGGTGGTGACGATTACTCCGCCGGATAGCGGAGCACGCTGGGTGAGCGTCAACTGCACGTCCCCGGTTCCGGGCGGCAGGTCGATCACCAGGTAATCGAGCTCGCCCCATTCCACGTTCTGAAGGAACTGCTGGATGATGCCGCCCAGCATGGGACCACGCAACATCAGCGGCTGGCCTTCTTCGGTCAGAAATGCGGCGGAGACCACTTTCAGGCCGTACTTTTCATGGGGATGAAATTTGTTATTGCCGGCTCCTTTGGGAGGGGTGATGGGAATTCCCAGCATTTTGGGAATACTGGGACCGTAAACATCGGCGTCCATCAATCCCACCGTCGCGCCGGTCTGGCTCAAGGCCACCGCGAGGTTGGTGCTGACGGTGGATTTGCCGACTCCGCCCTTTCCGCTGGCGACGGCGATGATGTTCTTCACGCCGGTCAGAACGGGTTGCGAATGATCGGAAGCGCGCACCGTGGCGGTCATGTTGACGTCCACCGCCGTCACTCCGCCGATGGCTTCCACTTTATCCTCGCATTCGTTTTTCAATTGTTCTTTTACCGGGCAGGCGGGAGTAGTCAACTCCACATCAAACTTCACCTTTCCCTTATCTATATTCAGGTTTTTGACAAAACCCAAATCGACGATATTTTTATGAAGGTCCGGGTCCATGACGGTTTTCAACGCGGCCATGACCTTTACCTGCAAGTCCTGATCAGACATGGTATTCTCCTAAGAGTTTCCCCGGCAATCGCTGAACAAAGGTGCCCGTTTAAACGATTGGAAATCCACGCCGGAAGGCGGTAGGGAATGGTTGCAATCTGGATGAAATTTTAAAACGGATTGCGGGGAATTCAAAACCGTAATCCCCCAATAATTGGTTTTAGGATGACCCTGCCCCGAAAAAGATTTTTATAATACCGGCGGCCAACGCGATTTCGTAGCCGGGAGGTGCCCAAATGGCCCTCCGAATGCCGGCACAATCGCAATTTTTCACCTCTCAAGGGCACCTACATGTTGTATGAATTTTTGTTTGGAACCCCCATATCCTGTATTTTTGACTTTACAAATCCGACCCAAGCGATTAAATTCTTATATTTGAAGCATTTAGTGTTTATCATGAAGAGTGCTTCTGTATAAATTCATAAACTGCTGTCAAATCCGCTTTAGACAACTCAATACTATCGCCGAAACACACAGGCGGTAATCCGCCGGACACCCCATTCATCCACCTGACTCGACCATGGGCAAAGAAAAAGTATCCGACATCACCGAGGAGTTGGAACATCGTTTTCTGACCTACGCACTGTCCACCATCGTCTCGCGCTCCCTTCCGGACGTGCGCGACGGACTGAAGCCGATTCACCGCCGTATCCTGTTCGCCATCAACAGCATGGGAGTGACCGCCGACGCGAAACCGGTCAAGTCCGCCAAAATCATCGGTGAGGTGTTGGGTAAATATCATCCGCACGGCGACGCCTCCACCTACGAGTCGATGGTGCGCATGGCCCAGGATTTTTCAATGCGGTATCCGCTGGTGGACGGCAAGGGAAATTTCGGTTCGCTGGACGGCGATTCGCCCGCCGCCTACCGTTACACTGAAGGCAAGCTGACCACCATCACCACCTTCCTGTTGAACGACATCAAAAAGGACACGGTAGATTTCCGGCAAAACTACGACAACACGCTGAAAGAACCCGCGGTACTGCCGTCACGCATTCCCAACCTGCTGGTCAACGGATCGTCGGGCATCGCCGTGGGGATGGCGTGCTCGTTTCCCAGCCACAACCTGACGGAAGTGATCAACGCTCTGGTCTCGCTGGTGGACGAGCCAAAACAATCGACCACGCAGATCATGAAGTTCATTAAGGGGCCGGATTTTCCAACCGGGGGTATCCTTCTCAATTCCAAAACCGAATTGCGTAAAGCTTACGATCAGGGATTGGGTTCGGTCAAGATTCGCGGCGAATGGAAAACGGAACAGCTGGCGCGGGGAAAACCCCAGATTATCATCACCTCCATCCCTTACGGCGTGAACAAAGCGCGGCTGATTGAAAAAATCGCCGAAATCATCGTCAACAAAAAACTCCTGTCACTGACCGATATCCGGGACGAAAGCGACGAGAACGTGAGGGTGGTGCTGGAAACCAAGAACGGTCAGGATCCGGAAAAGATCATGACCTACCTGTTCAAACACACCGAACTGGAAACAAACTTCCAGTTGAACTTCAACTGCCTGAAACCCACCGGCGAACCGGCGCGCCTGTCCCTCAAGGAAATCTGTTCGCATTTTTTGGAGTTTCGCAGAGAGGTGGTGGTGCGCCGTTTGAAATTCGACCTGGCGGTGCTCAAAAAACGCCTGCACATGCTCGCGGCTTTTGTCATCATCTTCCAAAATCTCGACAAGGCGTTGAAACTCATCCGCTCTTCAAAGTCCAAGCAGGAAGCCGCCACCAAGCTGCAGAAGGCTTTTAAACTGGACAACGAGCAGGCCTCCGCCATCCTGGAAATTCCGCTCTACCGGCTGGTGGAAATGGAAATCGACAAAATCAAAACCGAGCAGAAGGAAAAGCTCAAGGAACAGAAGGAAATTCAAAGTATTCTCAAATCCAAAAAGAATATCTGGAACGGAGTCAAAACCGAGCTGAAGGAAATCGGCGAGAAATTCGGCGACAAACGGCGCACTAAAATCAAGACGATTGAAACGGCGGAATACAACGCCGAGGATTTCATCGAACACGAGGAGGTGGTTCTGGTGTTGAGCCGCAACGGCTGGTTGCGGAAAATCAAAACCCTGAACGATCCGGCCACCCTGAAATTCAAGGAAAAGGACGACCTTTTGGGAATCGTCCGCACCAACACCCGCGACCTGGCGGCGATCTTTACCTCCGCCGGCATGGTGTATATCCACAAAGTGTTCAACCTGCCTTACACGCGCGGAGGATTCGGCGAACCGGTGCAAAATCTGTTCAAATTCGGTGACGGCGAACGGGTCCTTAAAATTCTGTCCCTGCCCGGCACGGAAAACGGCGATGCCGAAGAGGGTGGCGAACAACAAGCCTTCGATTTTGAGGACAGGATCGAAAACAGCGAAGAACTGTTGTTCGTCAACGATATGGGCTTCGGCTTTCGTTTTCCGCTGGCCCACCTGGCGGAAACCAGCCGGGCCGGCAAGCGGGTTATGACCCTCAAAAATGAAGCGCGTATGGTGGCGGTCAGTCCGGTGGCCGATAAACACGTGTTGCTGGTCTCCGAGGCGGGCAAAGGCCTGCTGATCCGCTTGAACCAGGTGACCCCGCTGGGCGGCCCGGGCGTCGGTGTCAAATTAATGAATCCGGCCAAAAGCAAAATCGCCGCCGCCCGGTGCGTGGACCGCAAGAAACCGGTCCAGATGGTCTTCTCCGACGGCAAAAACAAGGAGCTCAATCTCTCGAAAATAATCGTCCACAACCGCGGCGGCCAGGGAGCTTTTGTCGCCAAGAACAAAAAAGTCATTAACCTGATCTAAAATTATGAGCAGTTATAAAGCGAAAGACATTCAAGTTCTGGAAGGCCTGGAACCGGTCCGCAAACGGCCGGCGATGTATATCGGCTCGACTTCCCTC
>CAYPKH010000042.1:0-9635 GCA_964411245.1 uncultured Nitrospina sp. | reverse complement strand
CCAGCTTGAGCGCGGAAAACAGATTCTTGTTCATCTGCATCCAGCCGCGCGCAAGGTAGGGAGCGCCGAGTTTTTCCTGGATGACGGCGGCGATATGGCCCGCAGCTTCGATATCGTCGACCTTGATCTCGATCCCCGAAACCCGGCCCTTCATCCCGAACAGCGATTGCGCGGACAACAGGGAAATGAACGCCAGATTGGAATCGTATTCATACATTTTGGATTCGAAAATGCCGACCACCTCCACCATTTTGATTTTGGGGATGATGCCCAGCGGCGTCATGCGCACCGAAGGCGACATCATGGCCAAAACGTCGCCGGTGTACGCGCCAAGGGAACGGGCCAGTTCCACGCCCAGGATAATGCCCTTGCGCGGGACGCCGGAATCGCCCTGAGAGGGGCTCGGCGGGGCGCGGTCCAGATAAACGAGCTTGCCTTCCTTGAGATTTTTCTGCAAATCGGAAATATTGGCTTCCCGGTCCGGGTCGACTCCTCGGACCACGACGCCGGAGCTGCGTTGTCTGAACGTCAGCATGACCTGTTTGAGAATGAACGGCGCGGCATCCTTGACCTGGGGAACGGTTTTAATCCGCTCAAGCACGCTTTCATAATCCTCCATCCCACCGCTCATCAGCTGGGTGACCACGATATGGCTGTTGGTTCCCAGAATTTTATCGCGCAGGTTCTGGCCGAACCCGGTCATCACGGCGATCACCACGATCAGCGCCATGACGCCCAACCCCACGCCGCCCATGGAAATGAAGGTGATGAGGGAAATGAATTTCTGAGATTTGCGGGAGCAGAGATGGCGCCAACTGATTCGTAATTCGTAACTCATGGGGCTCCATGAAAAGGAATGGGCAAACCGGCCCGGTCATTGTTGAATACAGCTTAAACCGTTCAGGCTTCCTTTTTCAACTGCGGGAATAAAATAACGTCGCGGATCGACTGGGCATCGGTGAACACCATAGCCAGCCGGTCGATCCCGATGCCCTCGCCGGCGGTGGGCGGCAGGCCGTATTCCAGAGCGCGGATGAAATCGTGATCCATCCAATGCGCCTCTTCGTCGCCTGCATCCTTTTGCTCCATCTGTTGCTCGAAACGTTCTTTCTGGTCGATGGGATCGTTCAACTCGGTGTAGGCGTTGGCCAATTCGCGGCGCCCAACAAACAACTCGAACCGTTCCACCAAATCGGGATCGTCTTCCTTCTTTTTCGACAACGGCGAGAGTTCCAGAGGATAGTCGGTGATGAATGTGGGTTGCACCAACAGCGGTTCCACGAAATGGTCGAACAGTTTGCCCAGAATCTTTCCAAAGGTGTCCCTCCTTTCCAGAGGCACTTTGTGTTCCAGAGCAAAGGCGGCCGCCATTTTCTGAGTGGCTATTGCCTCCGGCGGGATTTTTCCCACTTCGGTCAGGCACTGTCTGAAGGTGTACTCGCGGAAGGGTTTGGAAAAATCGATTGTCTCCTCCCGGGTCTCCCCGTTTTTTTCATAGGTGCAGGGAAACACCAGGGTGTCGAATACCGTCTGCCCGATGTGGCGGAACAACTCTTCGGTGAACGCCATCAGGTCCCGGTAGTCGGCATAGGCCGTATAAAATTCCAGCATGGTGAATTCGGGATTGTGTTCGGTGGAGATGCCTTCATTGCGGAAACTCCGGTTGATCTCGTACACCCTTTCGATGCCGCCCACCACCAGCCGCTTCAGATAAAGCTCCGGCGCCACGCGCAGGTACAGGTCCATGTCGAGGGCGTTGTGATGGGTCTGGAACGGTTTGGCCGTCGCTCCGCCGGGAATGGATTGCATCATCGGGGTTTCCACTTCCAGATAATTCCGCTCGTTGAGAAAATCCCGGATCGCCTGAATAATTTTACTGCGGGCGATGAACACTTCTTTCACCTCGGGGTTGACGATCAAGTCGACATACCGCTGGCGGTACCGCAATTCGACATCCTTGAGGCCGTGCCATTTCTCCGGAAGCGGCAGAAGCGATTTGGTCAGCAGGGTGACCTTTTTGGAAAACACCGTCAGCTCGCCGGTCATGGTCTTGGACAACCGCCCCTCCACACCGATGAAATCGCCGATATCGAACCTGGAAAACAGTTCGTAGGACTCGACGCCGATTTCATCCTTTTTGATGTACACCTGGATTTCACCGGTGCCGTCCTTGATGTTGCAGAACGTGGTCTTGCCGTGTTTGCGCCGGGTCATGATGCGGCCAGCGACAATAAATTCCCGCGGCTCGGCTCCCAGCTCTTCCTTGGTGAAAGCGCTGTACTGGCGGGTCAAATCGCCGAGAAAGGCGTTGATTTTGAACCGGTTGATGTAGGGGTTGATGCCCTTTTCACGCAACTCGGCGACTTTGTCGCGGCGCAGTTTGAGCAGGTCTGTGGATTCTTCCATGAACCGTGTGCAGGATTTTGATTTTGGATTAGACGATCAAGGATACGGTGTCCTCAAGGTTGGGCTCCCGTGGTTGCGCGAGCCTTCGCAATTAGGCCTACCGGGCCATCTGGACGTAACGCGATTCCCGGACCACCGTAATTTTGATCTCACCGGGATAGGTGACTTCTTTTTCTATCCGCTTGGCCACATCCTTGGACAGCAGATTGGCGTCGTCATCGGAGATATTGCCGGGAACAACAATGATGCGGACTTCCCTCCCCGCCTGAATGGCGTAGGTTTTTTCCACGCCCTTAAAAGAGTCGCCGATTTCTTCCAGCTGCGACATCCGCTTGACATAGGTTTCCAGCATTTCCCGCCGCGCCCCCGGCCGGGATGCGGAAATGGTATCCCCGGCGGCGACCAACACCGCATACAGGGATTCCGGCTCCACGTCCTCGTGATGCGAGGCGATGGCGTTGACCACATATTTATGCTCGTTGTATTTGTTAGCGATCTCCACGCCCAGCTGGGTGTGGGTTCCGTCGGTGTACCGGTCGATGGCTTTGCCAATGTCGTGGAGCAGACCGGCCCGCTTGGCGAGCTGGACATCCAATCCCAATTCGGCGGCCATGGCGCCGCACACCCAAGCCACTTCCTTGACGTGTTCGAGGACGTTCTGGGTGTAGCTGGTCCGGTACTTGAGCCGTCCGAGCAATTTCACCATTTCGGGATGCACATAATCGAGGCCAACTTCCATGACCACCTGCTCTCCGGCTTCCTTCATCCCCTGATGGACTTCCTTTTTACATTTGGCGACGACTTCTTCAATACGTCCGGGATGAATGCGGCCATCGAGGGTCAGTTTTTCCAATGCGCGGCGGGCGATTTCCCGGCGAATGGGATCGAACCCGGACAGCACCACGGCGCCGGGGGTGTCGTCGATAATCAGATCGATACCGGTCGCCTGTTCCAGAGCGCGGATGTTTCGGCCTTCGCGTCCGATGATCCGGCCCTTGATTTCATCATTGGGCAACTCCACCACGGACACGGACATTTCGGCGACATGATCCGACGCCAGCCGTTGCACCGCCTGGCAGATGATTTTGCGGGCCTCATCCTCCGCATTGTTCCTGGCGTTCTCTTCGATCTTTTTGACTTCCCGGATCGCCTCCAGACGGGCGCTCTGCACCACCTGGTTTTTGATCGCTTCCTTGGCCTCTTCCGCGGAATAGGAGCCGATTTCCTCCAGGCGTTTGATCTCCTCGGCAATCATCTGATTGTATTCTTCTATTTTTTGATTCAGCTTTTGTTGCCCATCATTCAATTCCTGCTGTCTGCGTTGGAAGTTTCTTTCTGCCTCACGGTTTTTATCGACCAGAGCGTTCAGTTCGTTTTCTTTCTGGCGGTGGTCTTTTTCCTGGTCGCGCAACTCGGCCTGTTTGCTTTCCAATTCAATTTTGGCTTCGCTGATCAGGGCGAGTTTTTCTTCCTTGGCATCAATCTCGGCTTCTTTCTTGAGGTTTTCCGACTCGCGCTCGGCTTCCTTGATGATTTTCTCACTCAGCGCTTCGGCTTCCTTGATCTGAAAATCGGTGAATATTTTGCGGAGGAAGTAGCCTAACAAGTATCCGGCCACCAGGGCCAGGATCACCCCGATCAACAGGGTTATCAGGTGGACCTGAACGTTCTGAAAGACTTCCATCGTAAAATCCTCTTTAATCTATGGTGAAAATGAACTCCGCCGGTCCCTAGATGCCGGAACAGTTCATCGTGCTTTTCTCGGTAATGAGGGTGTCCATCCGGACGTCGCTCCCGTCCTGGGGAACGGCATCCAGCACCTGAAAATCAAACGCCAGCGCCACGCGGGTCACGTGCGAACCCAGGCGGCTCAACAGGCGGTCGTAATAACCCTTGCCGTGTCCGATGCGGCCGCCTTTGCGGTCGAACGCCACACCGGGCGCCACCACCAGATCGACGGCTTCCGGCGATACAAAATTCAAATCCTCCTTGACTGGCTGGCGAATCCCGAACGGCCCCAATTGATACCGGGGATCGGGGCCGGGCAATTCCGCGATCCGGATTTCGTCGCTGTCCCGATCCACCACCGGCACGAACACGCGCTTCCCGGATTCAAAGGCCGGGGCCAGCAATGCGTCGGTGCCCACCTCCTCGTCTTGGGACAGGTAAACGAGCACAGCTTTCGCTTTAATAAACGCTTCGTGCTTCAACAGGGCGGTGATGATGCGGCGGCTATGGGCGGCCCGAACCTCCGGGTCCTGGGATTGCCGCCGATCCAGGATTTTCCTGCGGATCGCGGCTTTCTGCCGAACAAGCGTTTCCGTCGCCACTGCTCCCATACCACCTTGCCCTTCCGGACAGGTTGTTTGCACTCCAACGGGACGGCTCATTCCTTTTAAGGAATCGCGGCCACACCGGGCCTGCCTCTTAAAGCGCACAACAATTCTTGTCCCACGCAGGGAATCGTATGAAAACCGGTTCCACACGGGAAAGGACGATTGTTACGTACGAACGGAATCGAAGGACATCAAGGAAAGATATGGGTCTTGACCGCTGGCCGACCCGGCGGGATAAGGTCGATATTCCAAAAGTTCCAGAAGGCAACAAGTATCTATATCAATTAAAAACGTATCCTTGATTCGTGATCCGTTCATTATTGTGATCGTCCAATCGGGGTATGGAGGGGTCTGCGAATTCTTAAAAGATGCCCGGCCGGCTCCTCATATCCCCGCGTATTAAACCTTTAATTTAATTAAAAAAATGCTTCCCCGCAAATGCCGTGCAAAAATCATTTTTTGAACCTGCCAAGGACAGGTGGGATCTCCGTATACTGCTTCAGGCTTCCTCCGGAGAGGCATGCTCACCACAGCTAGTTTCGACCCCTTCACTTCACGTTGGCTCAAGAATTGATCTTATACTCGAGCACCACAGGGAAGCACAATTTCCCTTCTTTCTAAGGCATATCTTAGCACAAATTCCGGGACCCCCTCAAGGGATAACTCACCTGGCGGCGCCCCGAGAAGACTGCATCCGTCCCAATTCTTTTTCGACCATCTGCACCAGATGACGGGCTTTCTGGTCCGCTTCTTTCTGGTCCGATTTTTTCTGCGTCATTTCCTGTTTGGCGGTCCCTTTGACCTCGAATAATTCTCCGGCGATGTTCAAAGCGGTCAATATGGCCAGGTCGATCGTCGACGGTTTGGTTTTGCCGCCTGACAGTTCGTGCATTTTGTCGTTCACGTAATCCGCCAGGTCCTGCGGATTCACCGAATCCAGATCGGTTTTGATTTTATAGGTTTTCCCGTAAACAGTGATCTGGTTTTTTTCGCTCATGGTCTTTACAGGCTGACGCTGATTTTTTCAATGCCCGCCAACAGGTTCTTCACGGTGGACCGGATTTTGGACTGGTCTCTTTCCAAACGTTTCTGCACGCTTTCCAGTTCCCCCAACCGTTTGATTTTGTTCTGGAGTTTCACATCGTCTCTCTGGAAGCGTTCCAGATCCACGCGATAGGATTTGGCCTCCTTTTGCAACCGCTGGTTGTCCTCACGCAACAGCCGGGCTTCCTCGACGAGCTGGGGAATCAACTCTTCCAGTTTATCGATCGGGGTCTTGGGCATGGGCGAATCCTACCACCGCCGCCGGGAGGTGTCAATTCACTTGTAACCGCCTGTAAGGGCAGGTATTTACTCGCGGAGGGCCGCCCCCAACTGTTCTGAAAGGCTACCCACGATTTTCTCGAAAATGGGGTTCACCTCTTCGTCCGTCAGGGTTTTCTCGGAAGATTGAAAAGAAAGGGCAAAGGTCAGGCTTTTCTTGCCTTCGGGCAGTCGCTTGCCCTCAAAGTGGTCGTACAGCTCCACGCGCCGGATCAGGGGACCGCTCACCTGCCGGATGAGGTCGCTGATGGTATGGGCCTGGACGGTCCGGTCCACCAGAATCGAAATGTCCCGAAAAGTTTCCGGAAACCTGGGAATGGGTTGAAACCGGGTGCGGTCCGGAAGGGCCGCCGTCCATCCTTCCAGATTCAGTTCGAACACGTACAGGTTTGCGCTCATTTCCCAACGTTGGGCCAAAGCCGGCGCCAGCCGCCCGAGATAAGCGACGCACCGCCCGCCGGAAAAGGCGTCGGCCGATTGCCCGGAGTCCAGAAAACTCCTCCGGCAAGGCCGGTACTCCAACGCCACTTGGAAATGGCCGGCCAGAGTTTCCAACGCGCCTTTCAAATCGTAAAAGTCGAACGGCTTGCCGCTGTCCTTCCACACGCTGTTGGGATACGGCCCGGCGGCCAGCGCGGCGAGACAGGAAATCTCGTGGGACCCCTTTCTGCTTTTCTTGAAAAAAATATGGCCCTGCTCGAACAGTTGCAGGCTTTTCTGTCCCCGGTTAAGATTGCGCGCGGCGGATTTGATCAGCCCCGGCAGAAGGCTGGGCCGCATGGTATCCATATCCGAACTGATGGGGTTATCCAGCCGGATCACCTTCGACGTGTTATCGCCGAACGTATTCAGAAAGTGTTGAGCCAACCCCTTCTCGATAAAACTGTAGTTGACCGCCTCGGAATAGCCAAGGGTACAGAGGACCTCTTTACTCTGCCGGACCGCCGTTTGCAGTGCCGTGAACCGCACCGGGCTCACCGACGCCACGGGATGGGAAACTGCCACTTCACCGTAACCGTCGAGGCGCGCCACCTCTTCGATCAAATCGATTTCACGGGTCAACATGGGACGCGACGGCGGCGGCTCGACCTGATAACAGTCCCCGGCCTTTTTCTCCTTCACGATCGTAACGCCCAGGCCCTTCAGGAATTTTAGAATCTTTTTGGCGCCGAGGTTCGTGCCCAGCACCTGGTTGGTGCGGGAGATGCGGAAATCGAACCGGTTGGCTTTCTTCGATTTTTTGGGGAGATCGATCCGGCCTTTGCAGATGTAGCCGCCCGCCAGCTCCTGGATCAACAGCGCCGCCCGGCTGGAAGCCGTCGCCACCGCTTCAATATCCACCCTCCGCTCGAACCGGTAAGAGGAGTCGGAACGCAGGCCGTATTTTTTCGACGCCTTGCGCACCACCACCGGATCGAAAGCGGCGCTCTCCAAAACCACCGTACGTGTGGACTCATCCACCTGGCTGTGGGTGCCGCCCATGATGCCGGCCAGCGCTACCGGTTTTTCCGCATCGGCGATGACCAGCGCATCGGTGCCCAGTTTCAATTCGGTGCCGTCGAGCGCGGTGAACGGCTCACCCTTACGGGCCCGGCGGATGACGATCTTCCGTCCCGCCAGCAATGCCCCGTCAAACGCGTGCAGGGGCTGGCCGTACTCCATCATGACAAAGTTGGTGATGTCGACGATATTGTTGATGGGACGCAGTCCGACGGCCTTCAACCGGTCCGCCAGCCATTTGGGAGACGGTCCCGGTTTTACGTTTTCGATGACCATCGCGGTATAGCGCGGGCACAGCTCCGGCTCTTCGTTCACCACCGTAATTTTTTTCTTAACCGAAGTGGCGCCCATGGCTCGGGCCAACTGTTTGTCCGGCGCGGGCAGTGTGCAGGCCTTATGAATCATCGCCCCCACTTCGCGCGCCACGCCGATGTGGCTCAGGCAATAGCCGCGGTTGGGCGTCACGTTCAGCTCGATCACCTCGGTGGTGCGGCCGCCGCCCAGGTCGACCGACTCCCGGCCCTCGATTTCCAGACCGCCCATGGTCAGCAGGTCGCTTAATTTTTGAACGGAGAGGCCGTGGTCGATGTAGGTTTTCAGCCAGTCGAGTTGAATCTTCATTTCATTCCCCGGGACAATACCTTATATAATAGGAGTTGGATTATAGGTGAACTCCCGGCAAAAATCAAAACGGGGTCCGGCCCCCGAAATCCCCCCTGAACGTTCCATCCATTGCGATGGTTCTATATAATGAAACCCTTTTAAAACCCTTTCGGTATATTTATGGATCTATCCGAATCGAAAATTTTGAAACTCCTGCGCGCGAAAACCGGCCGCCCCCTCAAATTCTCGGAGCTGATGAAGGTTCTCGGCGTTCCCGAGAACCAGCGGCGCGAATTCCGTGCCCAGCTCAAGGAGATGGCCGCCGAAGGGTCGATCGTCAAACTGCGCGGCGGACGTTACGGCCTGCCGAATGAAATGAACCTGGTCCCCGGCACCCTGTCCGGCCATCCGGACGGCTACGGGTTTGTGATCGCCGAAGACGATTCGCCGGACATCTACATCGGCCGGCAGAAGCTGGGCGGCGCCATGCACAACGATCACGTATTGGTGCGCATCGAATCGCGCGTGCACCGCTTCGGCCGGCCGGAGGGGCGGATCGTCCGCATCCTGGAACGCCGCACCACCACGCTGGTCGGCCTGTTCGAAGCCTTAAACCGCGACGGCTGGGTGATCCCTTCCGAGCACAAATACTTTCAGGACGTGTTTGTGCCGGGCAAGGAGAAAAAAGGCGCCAAACCGGGACAGTTGGTCAGCGTGTCCATCATCGAATATCCGTCACGGCACCACCCGCCGGTGGGGCGCGTCATCAAAGTTCTGGGCGACGCCAACGACCCGCAGGTAGAACTGCGGTCGATCCTTTACAAATACGGGGTGCGCCAGGATTTTTCACCGAAGGTCCAAAAACAGGTACAGACAATTAACGGGGACATCAGCGACCGGGAACACAAACTTCGGCGGGACCTGACCGGAGATATGATTTTCACCATCGACGGCGAACGCGCCAAAGATTTCGACGACGCGGTGTCGTTGGAGACCACCGGCCGCGGTTACCGCCTCGGTGTGCATATCGCCGACGTCAGTTATTATGTGGCGGAGAACAGCGCGCTCGATCAAGAGGCGCTGGAGCGCGGCACCAGTGTCTATTACGCGGATGGCGTCATCCCCATGCTGCCGTTCGAATTGTCGAACGAGTTGTGCAGTCTCAAACCGCGCCAGGAACGCTGCACCCTGAGCGCGTCGATTGCGTTCGACCTCCAGGGCAACGTGCTGGACTACGAGATTTTCAATTCCATCATCCAAAGCAAATTCCGCTTCACCTACACCCAAGTGGCGGCATTGCTGGAATCGGGCTCGGCGGAAAATATATACGCATCGGCTCTGCCGGTGTTGCAGAACATGTTCACCCTCAGCCAACTGCTGCGCAAGCGCCGGTTCCAGGAGGGCAGTGTCGACTTCAACATCCCGGAGCCGGAAATCGTGATGGATGCGAAGGGCCAGGTCCAGAAC
>CAYPKH010000041.1:0-9774 GCA_964411245.1 uncultured Nitrospina sp. | reverse complement strand
CGGTGACCATCAACAGTTTGATGGCCAGTTGATGGGCGGGAGGCATGTCGGAGTTGGCCAGCCCCGACCAGAGTGTTTTGAGCTCGCTTTTATCGAGGATGCGGCCGAACTGATCCTTGAGGGACGGCGGTTTGTCCTCTTTTTCGGTGGCCGGCGGCTCGGCGTCCCGTTTGATCGGGATGACTTTTTTCTCGGCCTGCTTGGCTACCTCCTCAGGCGAAGGTTTCTTCTCAGCCTGTTTGACCTTTTTCTCGATCCGTTCTTTGATCTCAACCAGTTTGGCGGCGGCCTTTTCCTTAATCTTACCCAAGGTCTCTGACGTCTTGATCTCTTCCAGAGTCTCCGAAGCCTTTTCCTTGAGTTTACCCAGTTGCTGGACCGCCTTTTCCTTGATCTGGTCCAGCGTCTGCTTTTGACTGGTAGTAGAAGGCTTGGCCTGGTTTTCCCCGGGTGCGGGAAGCCCCTTTTCTTCGGGGTCGACCCCTTGGATGATCATTTCGAAAGCTTTGACCGCCTGTTGTTTTGCGGTTTCCAGGCTCATATCCGGATAGATACCCAGGGAGATCATCTTGGTCATCTCGTTGAAGCGGTATTCCAGGACAAAGCTCTTTTCACCGTCGGGGGCCACCTGAATACCGAACCCGCCGTTGTCCCAGATGATCTGGCGGCTCTTCCCCGCCTCCAGATATTTAATTTTTCGTTCCGTAATAATCATTCAATTCCTTTCATACCGGTACCGGTAACACCCGCCGGCCCGCCTCCTATCAATCCTTAAGAACAATATGGGTCACTCTCATCTGCACCTTCCCGGCCCACGAGGCCGGGGCGAATTTCTTGACGAGGTATCCCACTTTTTTCACACCATTGGGTCCCAAGGGGTCGTTATCGCGCCCGGGCCGATATTTGGAAACCGACACGGGATATAGTTTCTTTTCACTGACAATAGCCCCCTGGCGGTTATAAAAATAAATGGTGATTTCCAATTCATTCAGGGTTCGGTTGCCTTTATTCAACAGAGTGGCGAAAACGCCCGGATTGGGACTGCCAAACAGATATCTTTTCCCCTTCCCTATTGAAAGATTGCGCAACTCCAGGTTCGCCATATAGGCCTTGTTGATATTAACGAGTTTCGCCACCTGGATTTGCTGTTTCTTGTCTTCCTCGATTTTATTTATCTTCTTATTTCTTTTTCCCACCCGCGCTTGGTTACGGGCTTGTTTCAGTGTCGACTGGGCAATATCGTTTAAAGAGGAACTCATCGGGCCTGCAGGAAGTTGAATTCCGGCAACTTTCCAGTCCATTCCCCTCCGTTCGTACCGGAAAAGAACATTCTCTCCGTTACTCGCTTTGACGGTTGCCGCAAAGGTATTCACATCCCGATAACCCAGTTCCGCGTGGGCCAAGACACCGTTGACACTATTGAAAACCATAACTGCGGACTCTACATTGAGCCCCAGGTTCGCCCAGGGGTCCGGAGCCGCTTTTTCTTGGAATGCTTTTTTCTTCGATGTTTTTTTCCCTGTCGGGGACCTGATAACATCGGTCTGGCCTTTGGAATAAGCCATCACCGCTTCCGGAGTCACCAGGGTGTTGATCCATCGGTCTACCAGGATTCGTCCCTTGGGAAGAGCCGACTTGGCGTAGGGGGTGTTGTTGATTTTCTGCGCCGCAATGCCGTTCCATTGCGAATCCACCTGTCGTTTAATATCCTGATACAAAGCGGAGTAGTCCACCCCTTGCGACAGCTGGTCGACATTGCGGCTGTCGGCGGCCATTTGGGTTTTATAAAAAACCCAATAGGGATGCGCGTACACACCCGCGAGCCCCACCAGAAGCGACAGGAATAGAAAAATCAGTATGCCCTTTTTTCCGGAAGAGGGTTTCCGGGGAGCCTCTGCAAACACCTTGGCCAATTGAACGTGGGAATCCAAACGCCGCCAATGAATGCCGTCCATACTGAATTCATCCGAAGGTCTCAACTGTCCGGCCTTGATATCAGCAATAACGGCCTGTGCTTCCACCCCCTCGGTCACTTTTTTGCCCCGGCGGATCATTAATCTGGGACGCTGGGGCGCTTTAACGGCTGCTTCTGGCATGGTTCTTTTGACTCCAAGCTGTTGTTAAAAAAGGAATAGTGTTATTTCAGGATAACAAATTTTGTGAATTTTTCCACGATTCTTTAATTTTTAAACCGCCGGAATTTATACGCCAAAAAACCCTTTAAATTTAAGAAGTTCTGGAAAGTTTGAAGGACCATTGTTGGCTGAGGACGGGCGGTTGATCGGGTGCCAGGTAACCTTCGATCAGGATGAGCCCTCTGCCGTCGTCGGCTTTGACGACGACCTGTTTGGAGCCGTCTTTCTTCAGGCGCGAATAAATGCGTACGTCCTTGGGGAGGATGGGCATGCCTACGGTCCGCACGCCTTAGCGTTCCATTGGATCCAATTCCCATTCCGAGGGCGGCCATTCGGCGGCGGCTATCTCGGAAAACATCCAGCTTACAAATTCGGAGGGTTTCCCTTCGGGATAAAACGCTATAAAAGAGGATCGCTGCAACTGATGCGGGGCGGACATGTAGCGGACAACGCGGCCGGTTTTCTCCAACTGGGGATAATCCCCACCGCCGTTCCAATCCACGAAAAACATCGGAAGCAACAGGAGCAATCCCAACCCCACTGCCCAAGGAAGCATCTTCGATCGTTCCGCCATAACGCTGACTCCCAGCGAAAAACAATTCTAGAGCTTCATCTCAGTATCGCAGAGGCGGGATCATCCGTCCATCGGAACCTTTTCATATCGGAAAAAATGAAATTGGAGTAAAGGGGGCTTATATTGTTTACCGTCAACCTGCTCTTTAAAGGTTCAACCATCCATTCAATAGGGAGAACAAGCCATGGCGAGCTATCTGATAATGGGTCAATTTACGGATGCGGGGATTAAAAATGTAAAGGAGACCATTAAGCGGTCGGAGCGTTTTGAGGCAATGGCCAAGGAATGCGGCGTGCAGATTAAAGAGATCATGTGGCTGTTGGGCGATTATGATGTATTCAGCATCGCCGAGGCAGACAATGACGAAGCCGTATGCACCCTGCTGTTGAAAGCCGGGTCGCGGGGATTCGTCAAAACCGCATCCCACCGGGCCTTCACCAAAGCAGAGATGGAGGCAATCACCGCCAAAATGTGATAACGGGTTTTAAATCTCCTCCAAACCCGCTCATTTATTCAGTTATACAGCGGCATTTATAATTCTCCTCCGTGGTCCACTGGAGTTGGATGTAATGCGGGAAGCGGGTGCTGTCCTTTTCAAAAAGAGCGGATTCGATCTGGGAGCAGTCGAGGTGGAGCGCGTCGGTGAAATCGGCCCCGGTGATGTCGCATTCGCTGAAATCGGCGCCGGAAAGATCGGCCTGATTCAAATGCGCGTTTTTCAAATGGGCCCCGGTGAAATCGGCGCCCTTGAGATTGGCGCCGGTAAGACGGATGCCTTCCAGATTGGAGTAACGCAAATCCGCGCCGGTCAGGTCGGCGCCTGAAAGGTCGGCCTGGCGCAGGTCCCCTGCCTTGAGATCAGCTTCCCTCAGGCAGGCCTTTTCCAGGCGGGCTTCGTTCATATATATGCCGGTCATATTAGTGAGACTGAGATCGGCGCGGGCGAGGTCGGCGCGGCGCAGATCGGCCCCTTCCAGATTGGCCGAAGTAAAATCCGCTTCCTGAAACGAGGAATCGCTGAGATTGGCCTCCTCCAGATCGGCCTCCCGGAAACGGGCTTTAGAGGCCTGAGCCTCCCGCATGCGCGCCCGGTAAAACGTGGCGTGGGAACAGTCGGCGCCGTTCAGTGAGGCTTCGCTGAGATCGGCTTCGCTGAAATCGCACTCGGAAAGATCCTGGCCGTCGAAATTCTTACCGACCAGATCCTTTCCACTCCAGTCTTTGGTCGAAGATTCCATACACGGTGTTTGTGAAATTTTTAAATACTGGTGCCGCGTCCCTGTCACTCGCCCTGATCCGGCGATTTGAAATCAATGAGTCCCTGCTGGCCCTTGGGTTTCAGTCCGCGGCGGGTGGATGTTTTTAATATTTTTTTCAGGTTTTTCTCCCCGGGTTTCAGTTTCGGAGGCGGAACCTTTTCCCCGGAAACCGGCTTGGAGGACGCACCCGTATCCGGCGGTTGGGAATCGGCCATCATCGGTTGGGGAAACATGTTCATCAATCGCATCATTTTCATCGCGCGGGAGGAGGAGGTCAGCACGACCGAAGGCGCCCCACAATTCGGGCAGACCTCCTGTTTGCGCACCCGCCGCCAAATGGAATAAATGACGCCCGGAAGAATATACAGCAACCACATGAGCAGTTCAATAATCAGCATCCCCCGTTTGGCCCTTATGGGTTCCCGCTGACACCCGCACTCCATGCACACGTATTTTTTCCTGAAATCGATCCTGGCTACTTTAAGTTTTTTCACGGCGTTCCCCATTAAACTCCCAGGTATTTTATATTAAGGGAAGCCGATTTAAAAACCTATTCCTTTAATGGGGAAAACCGGTTAATCGGCGGAGATGCCGCTTATGAGCCATTGCTGGTGGTTTTCGATGTCGCCGAACAAAATGGTTCCGGGAGGCCGATTTTCACGGCAGTTTTGCGGTTAAAGCCATCGGAGAATATTCAAAAAAACAAAGCCATGAGAAAGTTGGGGGGAAGCCGCCCGCTGACCGGGCAAGGCCCGGGCGGCGCATCGCCGCTGATAACTTTTCACTTTGGCAGGCGAGGATAACGGTTTGATTCGCCCCAACGCCCCAGCCATATTGGCCCTGCGCCGAGCAGGCGTCACGCTGGCCGGCCCGCAGGACGTCTTCGCGGGTTGGGACGCCGGGGTTTTCCGGAAAACTTTTTACGGGATGCACTGGTATTGCCCGCAAATTTGCTGGCGGGTTCTCCGCGGGTGCCGATAAAAGCCGCCGAGGACTTTCCGGTTTTCCCCAGAAAGGTTGAAATCGCGCGCCACTGGGCCTTATCTTCCGGGGTGATGAATGAAATGGCCTGGCCTTCCGCCCCGGCGCGTGCGGTGCGGCCGATGCGATGCAGGTAATCTTCCGGAACATGCGGCAGGTCGTAATTGATGACATTGGCGATATGGCTGACGTCGATTCCGCGTGCGGCGATATCGGTCGCAACCAGAATCCGGAAGCGGCCATCACGAAAACCCGCCATGGCGGCGTTTCGCTGTCCCTGAGTGCGGTCACCGTGCAGGCGGGCCACCGAGTGTCCGTACTTCTTGAGATGCCGGGCCACACGATCGGTCCTTGCCTTAGTGCGTGCGAAGATCAAAACGGAACCCTTCCGGGCATGCAGTTCATCGACCAGCGTCTCGTTCTTTCCGGCGGCGGTGGTTTCCACTATGGACTGCTGGATTTTCTCCACCGGCCGGGACACAGGCCCCACGGTCACCCGCACGGGATGGGTCAGATAACGTGCGGAGAGCTGTTCGATATTCGCCGGCAGGGTGGCGGAAAACAGAAGCGTCTGCCGCCTCTTGGGCAGATACGGAAGAATCTTGTTCAACTGCGGGGCAAACCCCATGTCGAGCATTCGGTCGGCCTCGTCCAGAACGAGGATATCCAGTGATTTGAGATCGAGGGTGCGGCGGTCGAGATGGTCCAACAAACGTCCGGGAGTGGCCACCACTAAACGGACACCGCGCCGCAGTTTGTCAATTTGAGGGCGTATGGACATGCCCCCAATCAGAATTGCACCCTTGATGCTGGGCGTAAACCGGGTGAGATCCTTGAGCACCTCGGTCACCTGGGCCGCCAGTTCACGGGTGGGCACGAGAATCAGCGCGGTTTTTTGGGGTTGTTTCAGCAACCGGTCGATGATGGGAATACCGAAGGCCGCCGTTTTGCCGGTCCCGGTTTGGGCGCAGGCGATAATATCCTTGCGGTCGATGGCCAAAGGAATGGCCTCGGCCTGGATCGGTGTCGGTTTCTCAAATTGCATGGACTGAAGAGCCCTGGCGATGGGTTGCTGAAGCTGTAATTCATTAAAATATTGCATTAATAATCCTTAAAAAAATTTGAATAACGGTGCAGGGTAAAACCATCCACCCCGCTATGACGCGCTCGATAAAGCGCAAATAAAATTATCTCGATACCCCCGGCGGACCCCCGGTTATCAATGAACCGGAGGAGACGCAACGGTCTCGCAACGCGCGAAAATATCGAAATATTTGGAGTTTGTTGCAGAAAAAGGCAGGTGCCTACGCAGCGTTTTTCACCCCTGAACAATCATGAAGGCTGGGGCCGCTTGAAAGGAGAAGAGTACCAGGTACGCAGGCTCAAAAAAAGCGGATGAACAACTAACGGAGAAAGTGTATCACACAATCCAGCAATCCCGTCAACTTTCAACAAATTATTTTGTGAGGGTTGGTTCCACTAAAAACGGGTCAATCCTCAACAACGCCGCTGATGGCCTTGGATTTCCTGGCGGATACGACCAGGGAACCTTGTTCCTGACCCTTCTTGACGCTGGCCAACCAATAGGCCATGCCTACAAACAAGGCGCCGCCGACAATATTGCCCAGGGTGACCCAAGACAGATTATGCAACCAGCCCGAAAAAGATACTCCGGCACCGTGAGGGATCAACAAGCCCAGGCTGAGTAAAGTCATATTGGCCACGCAATGCTCGAACCCGCTACTGATAAACGCGAACAGGCACCAGAAAATCATAATCAGTTTGGCGGTTTCGCTTTTGATCTTCACCGCCAGCCACACCGCCAGGCACACCAGCCAGTTGCACAGAATTCCGCGGACAAACAATTCCTTGGCGCCGGTATTCATTTTCATGGAACTCACCTGCAGAACCAGGTTTTTGGAGGATTCCGCCAGACTGTCGCCATGAAACACCAGCCAGGCAAGAAACACCGAGCCGAACAAATTCCCCAGGTAACACAGGAGCCAGGATTTCAGCACCGGTCCCATGGATGTTTTGTTTTGCAATCGTCCAACCACCAGGATCATATTATTGCCGGTGAACAACTCCGATCCGGCGAAGATGACCAGGCTCAACGCGATGCCAAAGCTGGCACCCATCACCAGTTTCAAAAAGGGTCCGCCGTCGGCGTGAATCGGACCGCCCACCGCGAAGATCAGGACAATCCCGAACCCCACATAAATGCCCGCCAGCGCCGACAACACCAGGTAACCCATGGGGGCGGATTCCATATACTTGAGTTTTTTATTCGCGGTTTCTGCAATCGTTTTAATTTCTTCTGCAAACATAAATCCTCTTGGATAACTCCGTAAAAGTTGCGGCTCAAATACAAGCCGGGGATGAATGGGACGTTAAAATCTTCCGGTTGGGCTTGACGGTTGGAGCGGGATTCGATTTCCTTGGGGCGACCCGTTTCCGCCGGACCGGATGCATTTTCGTCCGGGTGTGATAGGGGATGATGTTTTCCAAAACCTGAGGCAGGCGGTCACAAGGCACATTTTCGAGAATTTTGACCGCCTGTTTGGGATGCGGCCCGGCCCGTCCGCCGACAAAAATATCCACCGCATCCACAATCTCTCCATTCACTTTCGCTTGTTTCCCCAGGAAGCCGATATCCGCCACCAAATGATTGCCGCATCCGGCGGGACAACCCGACCAGTGCATCGAAATCGGCCCCACCTTTTCCAGGTCAAGCCGGTCCTCAACCTGACGGGCAACGTCCACGGCCTGGCCTTTGGTTTCAATGGCCGCCAGATGGCAATAATCCTTGCCGACACAGCTGACCAGATTTTTTTTGATGGCAGAGGGCGCATAAAGCAGATTTTTCAACGCCGGTTCTTCCAGAAAGTCTCCAAGACCTTTGTCCGTCACATGGGGAATAATCAAAGCCTGGTGAGGGGAAATCCGGATTTCTCCATTCCCATATTGATGGGCGAGCTCTGCCACCTGAAACAACTCTTCGGCCTGAATCCTTCCAACGATCACTTTCAATCCGACATAGTTCATCTTGGATTTTTTTTGCTTGAAAACTCCCAGGTGATCCTTGATGTCGCTGAGCCTTTGATCCTGGCCGGCATCTTTCAGCGGGCGTTTCAGACGCAGGACCAACTCTCCCCGAAACCGTTCTTCTCCCCATTCATCCAGCAGAAAGGCCAAACGATTTTGAGTGCGGGATTCGCGGCACCCGTGATCCCGAAACAGCAAAATGATTTCCGCGCACACCTCCACCACTTCCTCGGGAGGCACAAAAATATTCAACGGGCTGGCGATCCGGTAGCCGCCGGAACCCAGTTTCCCCCCGGCAAGAATGTTGAACCCGACGCGCTCCTCTCCCGCAATCGTTTTGACCGCGGGAACCAACGCCAAATCCTGGGTTTCCGTATGAAGGCAGTTGTCGGGACAGCCGGTAATGGTGATATTGAATTTCCGCGGAAGATTAACAAACTCCGGGTTGCCCAGAATATGATCGTTTAAAGCTTTCACCCAAGGGGACGCATCGATGATTTCACGAGGATGCAGGCCCGCGACGGGACATCCCATGATGTTCCGCACGTTGTCCATTCCGGTTTGAAGAGAGGTCAGCCCCACCGCTTCCAGGGCATCAAACACCGCGAGGATATTTTCAATGCGCAGATGCCGGATTTGAAACTGCTGGCGGGTGGTGATATCGATGACCCCGTTTCCAAATTGAGTGGCGATCAACGATAAAACGCGCAACTGATCGGCGTTCGCAAACCCGTTTGGAATGCGCACCCGAAGCATGAAAAACCCAGGCGTGGGTTTTCTTAAAAACAAACCGTACCACTTGAGTCTTTGCACATCATCTTCGGAAATCGACTCCCAGCCTTCGCGGGCAAACCGCGCCAGGTCGTTTTTTACATCCAAAACATTTTTTTCCGCTTTGAGTATTTCAACTTTATTCATCCGGCATCCCAAATCACATTTCAATAATACGCAGGCGGAGCCTTCCGGCTCATCCAATAAGCCTCCACCTATTACAAGTTCCGTGCCATTTTGAAAATTCGGCTTACAAGGTGCGAAAAGCAGCTTTTTTGAAAGAGTTTAGACAGCCTCCAGTGGAAAATTGAAACGGGGTGCGGAGGGATGGGTGTGCTTAAAAACCGGGTCATTGGCATTCCACCTGCCAGAATATGTAGCAGAAAGGTTTTGAATTGAATCCGTTTTCGGGCAGGAAATAGTCTAAATTTGTGTGGGCTGTCACAAATGGTGGATATCGATGTAACACCTTATTTTTAAAAGCTTAAGGACCCTCTCCGCCCCCTCTGTTATAAAATCAAATTTACTGGAAATGTAAGGAATTTTCCGTTACTCTTGAATAAAGGTCCTCCCGTGGGTCAAGGCCATCTCCGGCCCCATCTTTGGGCTCGTATTAACCTTTTGATTTATTGACTGTTAGGGCCCCAGGCATTCTTAAAAAATTCCAATTAGAAGTCCGAAATCCTAAACCCATATGCCGAAAATTAGAGTACTTATTGTTGATGATGCGGTGGTCGTCCGAAGAATGCTTTCGAACACCATGAACCAAGATCCTGCCATTGAGGTGGTGGGCGTCGCGGCCAATGGCAAAATCTGTCTCCAGAAAATCCCCCAAGTCAACCCGGACATTATTCCTCTCGACATGGAAATGCCGGAGATAGACGGCCTGGAAACCCTGGATACCATCAAGGAGCAGTGGGCCAAACTCCCGGTCATCATGTTTAGCCCCCTCACACAGAAGGGAGCCACCGCCACCCTTGACGCGCTTTCCAAAGGAGCCACCGATGAC
>CAYPKH010000040.1:0-9858 GCA_964411245.1 uncultured Nitrospina sp. | reverse complement strand
ATGCAGGTGGCGCGGGAAGAAATTTACTGGTACCGGGTGCCGCCGCAAAACACCCAACTCCGGAAGGATATCGAGGACCAGTGCCGCAAGCATTTGAGCACGGTGCGGATTCACCTGTTCGACCGGGGCCGGCTGAACAAATTACTCCTGCAAAACGGCAAACCGCTGATCCGGCAATACCTCATCCAGGCGTATGGGGAGGAGGTGGTGGACCTGCATTGTTACTTCCGGCTGGAGACCGTTCACCAGTACTACAAGCTTAAATTTTTTCAATACCATAAAGACGCCCTGCCCAGTGTCTCGGAATTAATCAAAATCAGCCGCAAGGATTTTCAGCCGATGCTGATCGAGGGATACAAATCCTTCGTGAAGAAAAGACGGCTGAACGTTCCGGAAGCCCTGATGCAGGCCTTAAAAAAACATTCCTCCGTCACCGAATGGGAGGACGCCTACACCACGCCGGAAGAAAAGTTTTTACTGCGCGCCTGGTTTTTGATGGATCACGGGGCGGCGGTGACGCAGGGGTTGATCCTGAAGGGGGTATTGGATCCCGGGTCGGATATGTGGGGGTTCCTGAAGGGTCAGGAGCCGGACTGCAAAATCTGATTCAGCCGGTTCTGCATATCCCTTAACGGCATCAGATCGCCTTTTTTGGAAGCCGCTTCAATTCCTTTTTTATACACTTCCGCCGCCTCTTCCCTGCGCTCCAGCTTCTCCAGTGCCTTGCCCAGAGCCAGGTAAGCCGCCGAATGATCCTGATAATGCTCCACCACCGTTTGGAGCGGTCCCACGGCCTCCTCGTACTTGGCGATATCCAGGTAAATGGAACCGAGACCGAAATTGGCCACCTGGTCGACCGGATCGATCTCCAGCACCTTGTGGAACATCTCCACCTGACGTTCCCGCTCCTCCTGTTGCTGAGAGTCCTGCGCCGCGCGGGCTTTTTCCGCCTGTTTTTCCTCGATCAATTTTTCGAACTGGATCGCCGTGGCTTCGCCTTTCTCCAGCTCCGCGTCTTCGATGCGGCCCTGTTGCATGTAATAAATAGAAAGATTGGTATGCGCCATGATTTCTTGCGGGTCGATTTCCGCGAGGCGTTTCATCAGCGCGATGGCCTCGTCCAGTTGATTCTGTTTGGACAGCATGACCCCCAGCGCCTCGTAACCGGGAGCGTATTTCGGGTCGAGGGCGATCGCTTCGCGCAACAGAGCAATGGGGCGGTCCAGGTTGTTTTCCTTTTTGAAAAAAGCCAGCGCATCCTGATGGAGCTGTTTCGCCCGCTCGGTTTTGCCCGCCGTCTGGTAAAACGGCAGCAAACAGGTGGTGACCTTAGCCGGTTCATCGTTCAGGGTGACTTCGTAGGTTTGGCCGGGACTGCGGAAATCTTTCTGCAGGTAGGCCAGGGCGATCACCTTGTCCAGCGAGGGGGAATAGGCCGCACTTTTGACCACACCGATTTTTTTGGTTTTCATCTGGATCCGGGCGTCCATGGTGGGCAGGGTATTCCCGTCCAGAACGATGCCCATCAGCGCGAAAGCCGGAGAGCCGTAGGTTTTGATCCGTGCAATCACTTCCTGCCCGATGTAACAGCCCTTGTTGTAACTGACCGAACTGTGCTCCAGCCCCGTTTCCGGAAGGATGTGGCTTTTATCCATGTCGCGGCTGTAAACCGGAATCCCCGCTTCGATTCTCAAAGTATCTCGGGTTTCCGCGCTGATCGGGATAATCCCCACCGACTCCCCCGCCTTCTGAATCGCCTGGATCAAGTCGGACTGATGCGATTCGGCACACGCCAGGACATAACCTTCTTCACCGGTCAGGTTTTTGCAGATCACTTGAGTTTCGTGTCCGGCGATGTTCGCGGTGAACACATCGTTGGTGTTGTGGAGGCCCGGGCCCGATTCGGTCAGGCGCTCCAGCAGGACGGGACTTTTCGGCCCCTGCAGGGCCACCAGGAAATTGAATGGCACCTCGGTGTTCCACGAAATGTCTTCGCGGAATTGATATTCCTCCAATTGATGGATCAGCGTATCCCGCTGGTGGGTTTCAATGAGGATCAGCGCCGTGGTGTCCGAGGTTTTGTGCAGGGAGAAATTGCACAGCAGGCGCGCTTTGCGGTCGACCAGCGCGTTGCCCAGGCCGGCGCCGACGGCCAGGTTTACCACGTCATTGGTGGTCTGGCTTTGCAGGAATGAAAAGGTGTCCTTGCCGGTGGCTGCCAGCAGGCAGAAGTCCTCCAGAATAAAGTAGACGCAACCCTCGCGGGCCTGCTGGTGTTCTTCTGTGAGAGTGGTCACGGCCATGGACGATTTGCCATTGGAAGAGGGGAGAGGCCCCCCGGTTCATCAAACAAAAAAGCGCATCGGCGAAATCACCGGATGCGCTGAAAATGAGTCCAAAGTTTGGGAATCAAGTCAAGGAAAACGACTCTCCGCAACCGCAGGTGGATTTGGCGTTGGGGTTGACGAACACAAACCCCTTGCCCTGCAGTCCTCCCTGGTAGTCCAACTGCATCCCCTTTAAATAAATCAGGCTTTTGGGGTCCATGAACACCTGGAATCCCGCGTGCTCGATCACGGTATCGGTCTCCTCTTTCGGGGAGAAACCGAGGTCGTAAGAGAGACCGGAACAGCCGCCGCCCTTGACGCCGAGGCGCAAACCGACGCCGGGTTTGTTCTCCTGCGCAATGAGTTTTTTCACTTCCTCGGAGGCGAGGGGGGTGATGGAAACGAATTCTTGAGTATCGGGCATTGAAGGCTCCCTGAAAATTAAAAGGTTGAACTCTTGTATTAGATACCGAAATGGCCTTTTGGTTTCAATATTATACCGCAAATTTTCAGAGGCCGTCAAACCGGGCGCCCAATTCCACGCCGCCGGGCATTCTTCTAACTTATTGAAAAACATAGGTTTAAAAAAGACCTGTCCCATTGGATTTTATGATATATTCTTAAGGAGAGTCAAAAAAAGTTAAAACCTTTAGGGATTGACTGAATCTTAAAGGTTTGAATTAAGGCTTTGGAAAGAAAGGGTAGTGAATGATCAGAATTCCGGATTTGATTGACTTGGTGAAAGCGCAAATTCCCGACGCGGAAGTCAACGCGATGGATAAAACGGGGGTGAGCGACCATTTTATTATCCATGTTGTTTCCAAAGAATTTGAAGGGAAGAACGTCATGGAGCGTCACCGATTGGTTCAGGGTTGCCTGACCGATGCCATGAAAGACGGACGAATCCATGCGGCGGAAATCAAAACAGACGTCCCCGCATAAAAAATAGCAACCTAAATCGTTTACAATGTTTTGTTAAGGAGTTGACAATGTCTGCTATTGAAGACGAAATCAAAAGTGAAATTGCCGAGCATAAAATTATCATTTATGGAAAAGGCACCAAAACCGCCCCGCAATGCGGTTTCACGAGTGAGACCATACAGTTTTTCAACAAATACGGGTATCCCTTCGAGGTCATCAATATGCTCGACAACATGCCCAAGAGAGAAGCGCTCAGCAAGATGACCAACTGGCCGACACTTCCGAAAGTATTCATCAACGGAGATTTTTACGGCGATACCGATATCCTTGATGAAATGGAAGCCAAGGGAGAGGTCGAGCCCTTGCTGAAAAAAGCTTTCGGCGACGCGTAAGGCGACCCTCCTTTTTAATTTCTTGCAAAGAAGGTTTTATGGCTGACAAACTGGAAGTGGGGGACCGCGCGCCCAATTTTGAACTGCCTGCGGTGTATGGTTACAAGGCCGGGGCCACCAGCCCCTCAGCTGAAGAAGGGGTGACCATCAAACTCAAAGATTTTGAAGGTAAAAAATGGGTCATCCTCGCCTTTTACCTGTTCGACGCCAGCCCGGAAGACACCCGGGAGATGGTTTGTTTCAACGAATGGAACCGCAAGTTCCGCACCAAGGAAGTCGAACTCTTTGGAGTCAGTTGGAATGGTGTGCAAGCCCACCGTCAATTCATCGAAATTTACCAACTCGGTTTCACCCTGCTGGCTGACGAACATAAAAAAATGACCGACCTGTATGGCGTGATCAAAGAAGTAGACGATTTGGGGCAGATGGTCAAGCGCATTCACCGGACCACGTATGTGATCGACAAAACCGGGATGATCCGTGCGGTATGGGACAACATTGAAGACCTCCGCGAACATCCCCGGGAAGTCTGGGAATTCATCCAGAAAGAAAAAGGCGGCAAGTAATGGCGCCGCCTGCCGGCAGTTATCCTACCTGAAGTGTCTGGTCTTTTTCCGCGTGCTGGGTTATTCGGTTTTCGTAATTTTTGCAGATGATATCGCGAAGGTTGCGGAGCACATTCTCTTCCTTGTCACCCATGACCGTCTGGCTGGAAATGGGCGGTGAAATGATGATCTGGACCGGTCCAGGCTGGATGATTCCGCTTCCCTTCCTAATAATATTTCTCGTTCCCAAAAGAGTGACCGGCACCAGCGGCGCGCCGGACCGGACGGAAAGCAGAGGGCCGCCTTTCTTGAACGGGCCGATGGTTCCGTCCTTCGACCGCGTTCCTTCCGGAAAGATCACGATAGAATTCCCTGCCTTCAATTTTTCAATCGTCGCCAGAAACGCATGATAGGCTTTTTTGCGGCTGCTCCGGTCCACCGGGATGCTGCCCGCCGCCCGCATCGCCCATCCCACAAAAGGAATGTGAAACAAACTGGATTTGGCCACCCATCGAATCTGCACCGGCAGGAAACCAATGAGCACGAATATGTCGAAAAATCCCTGATGGTTAGCGATGAAAATCTGCGGTCGATCCGTCCGCACATGTTCCATGCCTTCGATATTCACTTCGATTCCGTTAAGTATACACAACCATCGCCCCCACAAACTGGAAACCTTGTGAGAGAGATTATTGCTGGAATCGAACAATCGCGCCAGAACCGCCAGGGTTCCCAGTACGATCGAAAGGAGAATGATGATAACCCAGAACTTGGTGGTATGATAAGCCGCTTTGATCATTTCCATGCCGATAAGAAACGCGTCACACTTGAAAGGGAACGATGACGGTCCGGTGTTTAATAGGGTTCGCCTTGTTGAGCGCATTGCCCTTGCAGGAAGGGTTAGCCTGGGGTCCGGCGGGGCATCGCATCGTCGGCCATATCGCGGAAATGAATCTGGACTCCCAAGTCCTGAAAACCGTCCAGCGCGAGTTTAACATAAAACATCTGGCAAATGTCGCCACCTGGGCCGACGACATCAGGAACAGCGGGGACAGGCCGGATATTCTGCATTATACCAATATTGCCGCTGGTCACCGGACATACAACCAGCCGCGCGACTGCCCCCGGAAGCGATGTGTGACCGAAAAAATCAAGGAGTATGAAGGGGTTCTCCAATCCTCAGCGGCGTCTCCGAAAATAAGGAAGGAAGCCTTCAAGTTTCTGGTACACTTGGTCGCCGATATGCACCAGCCCATGCATTTGGGATACGAGAAGGACCGCGGAGGCAATGATATTGCCGTCTTTTTCGGAAACAAACCGACCAATCTGCATCGCGTTTGGGATCATGACCTGATTTTCCTGAAGGGCAGGACCCAGGCGCAATTCGCCCGTCATTTGAACGCAGCGATTACGCCGGAGAACCAAAAGCAGTGGCGGGGCGGAACTCCCGAAGAATGGTCCAATGAAACGCGCGCGTGGGTTCTGGATTACGGATATCCCCTGCAATTTTCCAGGGGGCGGCAATTGTCCCTGGACTATATCCGGCAGGGCCGGAAAATCGTGGAAGAACAGTTGCAACGCGCCGGTATTCGCCTGGCGGAAATGCTCCATCGACTATTCAAACACTGAACTCTTCGGGAAAGGACGCCATGACGGAAGCCAGTCCTCTTTATTTCAAACAGCTGTTGTGCGGCGTGGACATCGCCCAGACGGATGCCTCGGCCCGCTCCATGGCCAACTTCATTTATCTGATCGGGGACCGGGAAACGCGGGAATGCGTAGTGGTCGATCCCGCCTGGGATGTCGACAGTCTTCTGAACATCGTCGCGGCGGAGGAGATGAAGCTCACCGGCGTACTGGTGACGCATTATCATCCGGACCATGTCGGCGGAAATATTTTCGGCGTGGATATCCTGGGCCTGCCGCAGTTGATGGAAACCCACCCGGTGCCCATTTATGTGAACAAACACGAAGCCGATGGCGTGCGCCAGGTCACCGGAATTTCAGTTTCGGACATGAAGCTGATGGACAGCGAAGACCGACTGAAAGTCGGCTCCGTCGACATTTCGTTTCTGCATACTCCGGGCCACACCCCCGGCTCACAATGTTTCCGGGTGGGCGACTATCTGGTCGCGGGGGACACCCTGTTTTTGCAGGGCTGCGGGCGGGTGGACCTGCCGGGCGGAGACAGCGAGGAAATGTATCATACCCTGACCCGCCGCCTCGCGAAAATCCAGAATGAAATTATCCTGTACCCCGGTCACAATTACGGGGGCAACGGCTCAGCGCCCCTGGGAGAAGTCCGCGAAACCAACTCCTACCTGCAGATCGAAAGCCTGGCGGAATGGCGCATGATGATGGGGTGAAACGCTCGTTTTTAAGGCCAGTTCCGAGGTTTGTTAGAAATGGGTTTGAGCGATTGATTTGATCCCGGCATCATGTTAAAAGACGGGCGTGCGCTCTTCTGGCACTTGTTTGGAAGAGGGCCGGGAATTCTGATTTCTGTGGAGAAAACCCGCAACGGAGGGCTTCTCCCTTAACTCATTCGAAGGAAGTATTATGAGATCCATCTTTTCAATGTTCGCCAAATCGCCTTTTAAACCCCTGACGAGCCATATGGACAAGGTGCGCGACTGCGTGGACCAGGTCAAGCCCTTGTTTGCCGCCCAGCTTTCCGAAGATTACGAACAGGTCCAGAAAATTTCCGAAAAGATCATCCAGATGGAATACGAGGCGGACAAAATCAAAAATGACATCCGGGATCATTTGCCGCAAAGCATTTTCCTGGCCGTCGACAAACGCGATTTCTCGCATCTGCTGTCGGCGCAGGATGATATTGCCGACGCCATCGAGGATCTGTCGGTCATCCTCCGCATCCGCAAATTGGCGAATCCCGACATCCTCAAGCAGCCGCTGAAAGATTTGGTCGATCATGTGGTGATGAGCGCCCACAGCGCCTGCGACCTGATTCATGAACTGGAAACCCTGCTGGAGGCTTCCTTCGGCGGTGTGGAGGCCGAAAAAGTGGAAAAGGCTTGTCATCAGCTGGCGACCTACGAATGGGAGGCGGATAAATTGCAGTTCAGTTTGGCCCAGAAACTGTTTTCACTGGGCGATGCCCTGTCCGCCCCCGACTTGTTGCTCTGGAATGAAGTGAATAAAAAACTGGGGGCCGTGGCCGACAAGTCGGAACTGATTGGAAAAACCCTGAAAATTTTTCTTGCCAAATAAATAAACCTTCCCGGAGTCTTCTCAACTTTTCCTGGAGTTTCTTTTGGATTTAGCGACCTTCCTGCTCTGGTTTGGGATACTCGCCTGCGTGTATATGGCCTGTAACATCGGCGCCAACGATGTAGCCAATGCCATGGGCACCAGCGTCGGCGCCAAATCCCTCACCTTTCGCCAAGCCGTAATGATTGCCGCGGTGGCTGAATTTGCCGGTGCATTGTTCGTCGGCGGACACGTCTCCGACACCGTGCGCAAAGGCATGGTCGACCCCAACCTGTTTGCCGATATGCCCATGCACTTGGTGTATGGAATGATTTCCGCATTGGTCGCGGCTTCGATCTGGTTGCATTTCGCCAGTTACCTGGGCTGGCCGGTGTCCACCACCCATTCGATTGTCGGCGCCGTGGTCGGCTTCGGAATGATCGCCGGCGGAGCGGAAGCGGTCAACTGGGGGAAAGTCGGGGCCGTCGTCATAAGCTGGATCGTGTCGCCGGTGATGGGAGGGCTGGTCGCCTATGGGGTGTTCCGTTTCATCACGGTGAAAATTTTCGACCAGCGCAACCCGGTTGAACAGTCGAAAAAATGGGTTCCTTTAATGGTGTTCGTGGTGTTTGTGATCCTCGCCAACTCCATGGTGTACAAGGGACTCAAAAACCTGAAACTGGATATGGGTTTCCAGAATGCCCTGATTATCGCGCTGATCGTCGGCGCGGTTGCGTTTGTCATCGCCAAAGTCCTGGTGAAAAAAATCAAAGCGGTTTCTCCGGACGACATCAACCAGCAGTTTGTTTCCACCGAATATATTTTCAAATTCCTCCAGGTGATCACCGCGTTTTACGTGGCGTTTGCCCATGGCGCCAATGATGTGGCCAATGCGGTCGGTCCGTTGGCCGCGGTGGTTTCCATTTTAAAAAGCGGTAGCGTTGAAATGAAGGTGCAGATGCCCCTCTGGATATTGGCCCTGGGCGGCACCTGCATTGTATTCGGATTGTTGATCTGGGGCACCCGCGTGATGGAAACGATCGGCAAAAAAATTACCGAAATCACCCCGTCCCGCGGTTTCTCGGCGGAGTTCGCCGCGGCCACGGTGGTTTTGATTTGTTCCAAAATGGGTCTGCCCATTTCCACCACCCACACCCTGGTCGGTTCGGTGATCGGTGTGGGTTTTGCCCGCGGTTTGGCCAGCTTGAATCTCGCCATCATCAAAAAGATTGTTGTCTCCTGGGTTGCCACCGTCCCGTTTACCGCCGTTCTGGCCATGCTGTTTTATAAAATGTTCACTTATTTTCTCCCGTGACCGCGTTTTCCCGGATAGTATTTCCCCCTTCCGCCCCAAGTGCCCCCGCTGTCCCCCTTTTCGGGGACAATGGTATAATGCCCCGGCGTGGTGAATTTCCCTGGCATGAAGCCTTCGGGTGGAAAACCCCCGGCTTTTTTCCCTCTAAAAATAGAGTGCGCCATGAAAGTATCGGGACAGCTCCGCAAAATGACCCATGAGGACGCGGCACCTGTCGAATATTTCCTGAGTCTGAACGAACAACCGGTACCGGTTAATCCCGCGATCGGCCGGGAAATGTCTTTGAAGTTTTTGAATAAGATTACCTGTATCGAATGCGGCCGGTCGATCAAAAAAACCTACGATCAGGGATATTGTTTCCCGTGCGCGCGCGACCTGCCGGAAAATGCCATGTGTGCCGTCCGGCCGGAAAAATGTGAACATGAATTCGGCAACGAACAGGACCGGGAATTTTTTAAGAAGTATTGCAAGGTGGATCATCTGGTGTACCTGTCGCTGACCTCGGGGGTGAAGGTGGGGGTGACGCGTGACTTGAATATCCCGTCACGCTGGATCGACCAGGGCGCGGTACAGGGTCTGGTGATCGCCCGCACCCCGGAGCGGAAACTGTCCGGCCTGATCGAGGTGGCTTTGGCCGCACACATGGCGGACAAGACCAACTGGCGGAAAATGCTCAAGGGGGAAACGAACCCGGTGGATTTGCGGGAGTGCCGGGAGCAGGTCAAGGCCTGGTTTCCCGCCGACCTGATGCCGTATTTTCTGAAAGACGAAGCGGTGCGGGAATTGCATTACCCGGTGGAGGCGGTGCCTTCCAAAATTGTGAGCCATAATCTGGACAAGGAACCTCAATTGCGCGGCCGGTTGACCGGAATCAAAGGCCAGTATTTGATTTTTGAACAGCGGGTCATCAATTTGAGAAAGTATGCCGGGTATCATGTGGAATTTGAAACGTTGGATTAGGGCGCGTTGGCGACTAAGGAGGTTCGGTGGATATTGAATTCAATTGGCTGGTCGATTCGACGGTGCTGTACCGCCTGGTCCTGGCGATTCTGCTGGGCGGAGTGGTGGGGATGGAGCGGGAGATGCACGGGCGTCCCGCCGGGTTTCGCACGCATATCGTGGTCTGCCTGGGAGCGGCCATGATGATC
>CAYPKH010000039.1:6090-9864 GCA_964411245.1 uncultured Nitrospina sp. | reverse complement strand
GGTCTGCGTGGAAGGGATCAACTTCAGGCGGGTGCCCGTCAGCTTGCCGGTCACCGCTTCCTGTTTGATCTGCGACCACAGGCTTTCGGTCTGCCGGTCGTACAACAGGACATCGCTTCGGTACAGCAGGCCCGACACGCCGAAGTTCAATGGCCTGCCCGCCGCGTGAGCATCGAACACCATTCCCGTGCCGCACAGCGGGCAAAACGTCACCACCACCCGGCGCCCGCCGATGCGGTCGTTCACGATTTCATGCCAGTTAAGAATTTTTAGGGGATAGGCTTTCTTCTTGCCGTTGGCCACCAGCGCGATGATCCGGTCCCCGTCCTCCAGAAAGGTCCGGCTGGCTTTGGCGGCGGACACAAACCGGGGCCGGTCGATAGCGGGAATGCCGTCCTTGGCCGGACCGCCGCTCAGGATTTCGTTCAGCGGAACGCTATGCTGGGAAAAATCCCAGGCAGACAGGCCGATCCACAACAGGACCCACGCAATTGTCCTGATTCCGGCAGATTTAAAATAAACCTTCACGGGCACTCCATAAACTTCGTTTACGCTTAAAGTTTAGTCGTGCGGCGGGCGGGTTCCTTACAATTCAAAAAACGGCGAAACCCCGAACGGCGCGGTAGCCGCCTCAGGACAAACAGTTCAGGCGGGAGGACAGGTTCTTGAGATGATGGTAGAACACGTCCTGGATTTCCCCCCGTATTTTGGAGGATTCGTATTCGATCATACTGCCGCCGTTCTCAATGAAGTCGATCTGGTCCCGGACCAAAACGCAGGCCTTGGAATCGGGCCCGCCGGCAAGGCTGGCGGCGGCCATCATCAGTTTGCAGAACTTGATTCCGGCCTTTACCGTATCCACATATTGGGGGTTGAGTGGGAATTTTTTAACGCGGATCAGATAGTCGCAGATCTTCAGATTTTTTTGAAACTGCTCGAGAGCCCGCGCATAGTCGCGGTCCATGACAAACTGAATGGCTTTCATCATGGCCAGTCCCTTGTTGCCGATAAAGCCCTCCGGCGGGTTCCTGAAATAAAGCCGCTCGTATTGGTCCATCAGGGACAGTGCACGCGACCGCGCGACATACGGGGACAGCGGATTGGTGTCGGGAAGATCCGCGTTGTCCGGGTTGATCTGCTCGGAAATATAAAACCAGATCAGGGTTTTGATCGCCAGCGGGCGTGACAGAATCTGTTTCTCCAGGGCTTTTTCGATGTGGCGCAGTCCCACCAACCGCAGGTCCTGCCCGAATTGCATGATGAAATTGCCCAGCCCGCCCAGGCGGGTGTTGCCGTACCGGTACACGCCCAGGCCCACATGCGCGTCGGCGTGGCCGGGGTCCAGCTCCAGCGCGTCCTCCAGATGGTTGTCCGCCCTCAGGCCGTCGATCACCGCACTCAACAAATTCCCCTCGCCATATTCCAACAGTGCCATGTAGCCTTCCGACAGGCCCAGAAAAAAATACGCGTCGGCGCGATCCGCTTGGGAAAGCTTCGGGTTTTCCAGAACAGTCTCCGCCAACGCCTGGGCCTTGCCGCTGTAATAAAGAAAATCTTTTTGGATTCTTTCGATGGAGAACTTGCTGGTGAAGGAAAGCACATGGGTCAATTCGCCGTTTAATCCGGCTATGTAAAAATAAAAGCGCAGGAGTTCCATCTGGGTGGGGAGGGTCTGGGGGCGGGCTTCCAGTTGCCGGATCCTGCGTTCGAACCGCGGGAACCAGGGATCGAAATTATAATACAGGGTGTCGACCAAGGCGCGCTCCGCCATCTCCAGGGCGGGCAAGCCCTCGATCTCCTGTTCGGTTTCGGGGGTGGGAGGCGCGGCGGCGGCCATTCCAGTCCCCAAAACGAACAGGAACCCCGTCACCGCCATCCATCCTGCAATGCCTTTATGCAAAGGGGAAATCGGATTCATCACACCGGTTGCGTCGCCATCATTTCCCGGACGCGGGAGACTTTCGGGTAATCCTTGAGTTTGGCATAGAGCTTCTCGGCTTTTCTTAAATGGAACATGGAACGCTCCGAATCTTCCAGCGAAGATTGATACAGGCTGCCCAGCAGGAAATGAGCGTCCGCAAAATCCGGACGGATGCGCACCGTTTCCAGAAATTCGTCGCGCGCCAGCTCCAGGCGCTTGGAATCGTAATACGCCAACCCGAGTGAAAACCGGGCATGCACCGAATCCGGCGCCAGCGACACGGCCTTTTCGAGGATGGAAAGGGATTGGTCGACCTTGCCCATCATGCGCATCGCGGTTCCCAGATAATAAAATACATTGTAATCGTTGGGTGCCCGGTGCGCCGACTCCTCCAGCAGGTCCACTGCATCCTGGAAATCTCCGCGCCGGATATAAGACGCCCCGAGCGCGATCTGTGCGTGAACGAAACCGGGTTGCCGTCGCACGGCATGCTTCAACGCGCCGATGGCGCTTTCGATCTTGGGTTGACCCATGTCCTCCAGACTGCCGTAGGCGATTCCCATATTGTAATACGCGTCGACATAATCCGGATGAAACGCGATGGCTTTCTTGCACGCGTCCACCGCACTCTGATACAGCCCCAGCTGTTGCAGGCGAAGTCCCTCTTTCAGCCAGTCCTCCGCCGCCTGTTGCCGGTCGTGCGCCTCGTCCACCGGGGCCCATAGCTGATGCGCCAAACCGGCCCGTGCCCGGTCGCCGGTCTGGGTGTATAACGATTCGGCGGTTTCCAGATATTTGTGGGCGCGTTTGGGATTGCGCAGTTTCTTGAGGTGCAACGCACCCAGCTGGTAATATGCGGCGGCATAATTTTCGTCCAGCTTCACCGCGTTCTTGAACGCCGACCGCGCGTTGCCGTTCAAGTCGTAATCCAGATAGGCCATGCCCAGAAGATAATATACCTGGGTCATGCACCGGACCCTCTCCCCTTCTTCCTTTTCACCCAGACCGTCCGGGTCCTTATACCGGCCCAGGTTGTCGGAGGCGAAGGTCAGCCAATGATCGGCCACCGCAAAATCCTGATTGATCGCCACGCCCTGCTTCATGGTGGCGTAGGCTTTGTTTTCCTTGCCGAGCATCCAGTAGGCGAGCGCCAGATCATAATACACCTGCGGGTAGTCGGGCTTGACCTTGATGGCCTTGCGGTAATAGTCCACCTCCATTTTGTATTTGCCCATACTGCCGCACACATAGCCGAGCAGATGATACACCGGATACGCTTCCGGTTCCTCTTCGAGAATTTCGGAAAACACCCCGAGCGCTCCCAGGTAATGGCCCCGCACGCAGAACATCGCCCCCTGATAAAACTGCTCGGAATCCCGCCATTCGAAAGGCATGAGATCGCGCACCGTGTCCACCAGGCGGCGGACCACCGGGTCCGAACCCTGCAGGCGCTCGAACTTCTCCGCCATCTCCGGATACTTCTGGCGAAGCTCCTCTCCCAGAGTGGACAACGCTTCGTCGCCGCTGGAAAAAACCAATTCGCTGTTGCGGGTTTTCCGTTTCTTCATCACCGAACCCTGATTCATAGGCTTATGGGACTCACCAGAATTATAGGCCCTTGCCCGCCCCATTTAAAGCGGTTTATCCCCAGCCTTTCTACCTGTGAGAAAACCACGGATTCTGCGCTGTTTAAGACTTCTTAGATTGACCGTCAACCGCAACCTTGTCATCCTGAGCGCCAGCGAAGGATCTGGGTTTTATCGGTGTTTATCTGTGTTCATCTGTGGTTAAATTTTTCGGTCGGACTAAGGGCGGTGGCAGGGTTTGTGGCAGACGGTTTGGTCGTCCACGCA
>CAYPKH010000039.1:0-6080 GCA_964411245.1 uncultured Nitrospina sp. | reverse complement strand
CGGCGGTCTTTGAGCGACAGGATCAAATCTTCAATGGCCTTTGAGGATTTGGGATCGAGTGCCGAGGTGGGTTCATCCATCAGCAGGATTTCCGGGTCGACCGCCAGGGTGCGCGCCATCGCCAGCCGCTGTTGCTGGCCCTGCGACAGAATGTGCGCGGGTTGATCCAGGCGGTCTTTCACCTCGTCCCACAAAAACGCGTCGCGCAGGGCCTGCTCCGCCCGTTCCGAAAAATTCCCACCGTTGGGGGAGGCGTGAAATCTGAGACCGAAGACGACGTTTTCATAAATCGATTTAGGAAACACACAGGGTTTCTGGAACACCATCCCCACCCGCTGGCGAAGTTCATACACATTGATCCCCGGATCGTGAATATCGCGCCCCAGGACCCGCACACTTCCTTCCGCCCGGAACCCGGGGATGCGGTCGTTCATCCGGCACAGGGTTCTAAGTAATGTGGACTTGCCGCTCCCCGACGGACCCACCACAGCCGTCACCGCGTTTTTGCGGATCGCGCACGACGCCCCATCGATCACCGCCTTGCCGGAATAACTGAGGCGCACGTTTTCCAGTTGAATGGCGTGTACGTTTTCGCTCATCGTTCCGCCTCCATTTCCATGCCCGATCGCAACCAGAGCGTCACTGAAATTAAAATAAACACGAGCGTCAACAGAACCAGACCGGCGCCCCAGGCATGGGTCAGGGCGGCGGGATTCGTCGCTTCCTGCGCCAGCACCAGAATATGGGTCTGCAGTGTGGTCACCGGCTCGGTCCACGACTGTGGCAGGCGCACACCGGAAAACGCGGTGGCTGTGAACATAATCGCCGCTGTCTCCCCCGCCGCCCGGGCCAGTCCCAGCAGGGTTCCGGTGACGATGCCGTACACACTTTGCGGCAGGATGACGGCGCGCATCTGCTGGCCCGGCGACAGGCCCAGCGCCAGTCCCGCTTCCCGGTAATGATCCGGAATGGATTCCACTGCCTCGTGAATGCTGACGTGGAGGGTCGGCAGAATCATCACGGCGAGAATCAACACGCCCGTCACCCACGACACCCCGGCCTCCAGCAACACGCCGAAGAACAGGTAACCGATCAATCCGAAAATAATGGTGGGAACGGCGTTGAGCGAATAAATGAGAAAGCGAAACGTTTTTTTGAGTGGCGGGGAACGCAGAAACTCGGTTTGAAACAAAACCGATCCCAACGCCACCGGCAGACACACCCCCGCCGCGCCGGCCATTAAAATGAGAGTACCGATCATCTGATAAAAAATGCCGCCTTCCAATCCGAAGTTGCGCGCCTCTTCAAATAGAAATTCGCCGCTGAGCGCGGGGGCGCCCTTCATGATTACCGTTGTCAGAATCACCGCCAGCACCAGACAACCGCAACCGGTCAGTCCATACAGGATGAGGATGGTCGTCCGTTCTTTCCAAAAGCGGGGGTTCTTCATCGGGCTTTCCTCACAAGTACATTGCCGACGGCGGTCAACGTCATCACCATCACGAACAACACCAGCCCCAGCGCGATGAGCGCGCTCCATTGCACGTCGAAGCCGAGCGCTTCGGCGGCCTCGCGTCCTATTTTCGAGGGGATGCTCTGACCCGGCGCGAACAGGTCGAACCAGGGTTGGGGAATGCGGTCGATGCCGCCGATGACCAGCATGACGGCAATGGTCTCGCCCATGGCGCGTCCCAATCCCAGAAACACCGCCCCGGCCAGACCCGGCAGCGCCTGCGGCACCACCGCCTGCATCACCGTCTCCATGCGGGTCAGCCCCAGGCTGAGCGCCGTGTCGCGGATTTCGCCGGGAACGGCGCGCAGGGCGTCTTCGGCCAGGGTCATCACGGTCGGCAGTATCATCACCGCTAAAAGAAGGCCCGCCGTGAACAGGGTGTTGCCGTCGATCAACCCGAACAGATCGCGCACCCAGACTGCCAACAGCGCCATGCCCATCAGCCCGTAGAGAATGCCGGGGACGCCCGCCAGCAGTTCCATGGCGGCTTTGACCATGAGGCGCGCACGCCCGGAGAGAAATTCCGAGGTAAGGATCGCGCTGCCCAACGCGAACGGCAGTACCATCACGACGGCCAGTCCAGTGACGATCAACGAACCGTAGATCATCGGCAGGGCTCCGTAGACTTCGCCTGCGAACCAGTCTTCTCCCCACAGGAAGGAAACCCCCTCGGTTTTAAAAACCGGAACGCTTTCCACCACCAGACTGACAAACAAAATGCCGATGATCCCGGCGGAAATGGCCGCGGCAAGACCGGTCAACCAGAATGCCGGTCCCCTTTCGGGAAACATGGGGTGCTTATTCATTTGGAATGAGACCCCGCCACCCGGGAGACGGCGTGGGGCGATTGAATAGGAATGTATCCGCTCTCGGCGACCCGTTTCTGGCCTTCCTCACTCAGCAGGTAATCGATGAATTGTTTGACCGCGCCTTGGGGTTCACCGGCGGTGATCAGGTTCAGGTTGCGGGTGATGGGAAAACGTCCGCTACGCACATTGTCGAGCGTGGGTTGGATCACACGGTCCCCGTCGCGGATGCCGATGCCGACAACCTCGCCATTGATCCAGGCGATGGATAGCATGCCGATGGCGGAATCGCTTTGCGCGATCTTGGTCTGCTCCTCGTTGTTGGAACCGGTGACCAGCCGCGCTCCCCGCGCGCGCGCGTTGGATTTTCCGAACAGGTACTGCATGAACACATGGCGGGTGCCGCGGTGCACTTCCTTGTCGATCACGATGATCGTCCGGTCGGGTCCGCCCACCTGTCGCCAGTTGGTGATGTGGCCGAGATAGATGTCGCGGATCTGTTGTCTGGACAGCGCCCGCACCCCGCCCTGAAACACTTCGGAAGACACGACGCAGGCCACGGCGTCGCGGCCGATGACGGTGGTCTGGAGATGGGAAGACGCGTATCGATTTTTTTCTTTGAGGGTGATTTCGCGGGAGGCGAGACCGATGTCAAACCGCCGGGTGCCCACCCCGTGGATGCCGACACCGGAGCCGCCGGCATTGACGGTGATCTTTACCGACACGTGGCGGGCCTGAAACCGCTCCGCCGCGCGGGATACGATGGGCAAAATCGTGGTCGACCCGGCAATCCGGATCACAGTCGTCTCTCCGGCGAACACCTGCGTTCCCCCGCTCGGACGGAGCGTTACGAAAATGACCCCCGCCAGCAGGACCAGGCTAATGATGACAACTGCTTTTACAGGATACGTGAGCGGCATCTAAATCCCCCTGAAACCAAGCCCCTTTAGGGACATATTGACTTATGTAGATATGTAAATGCAACAGGTTTATGTCGGAAACCTGTCGTAGACCTTACAATGGACCCTTTCATGGTTTGCCAGTCCTTTGAGCTATAATACCCGCGTGCGGGATAACTCCGGATTGATGCGGAGCCTGCTGAACCTATACTAATATTAATTAAATTAACAGGTTACGATTGAACCAGAACAAACCCTTTTTTGCTGAGGATTCTCCGTTTTTGAAGGAAGACAGCCGCTCCCGGCGCTGGGCCATTCCCTATCATTACGAATGTTTGAACGGACGCGTCGACACCCTGCTGGCCCGCCATGCGGACGTGATCCGGGATTGCCGGGTACTGGACTTGGCCTCGCATATGGGCACCTTCGCCTATGCCGCCCTGCAACTCGGGGCGCGGCACGTTCACGGCGTGGACACCGGGGCCGCATTGCTTCGCAAGGGCGAGGATTTGTTCGGCCGGATGCAGGTGCCCCGTGACGCGTTCGTGTTTGAAGAAAAAGACGTGTTCGAGTTTCTCGAGGCCTGCGAGCCCGGCCGGTTCGATACCGTCCTCTGCTTCGGCCTGCTGTATTATGTGATGGAACCTTTTCGCCTGTTGCAGTTGATGGCGCGGGCGGCGCAACGATGCGTTCTGCTCGATACCTTCACCGCCCGCTATGCGGTCCTGCAGGGCAAGGACGCCCTCCAGTATTACCCCCATGTCAGCGATGAAATGCTGGAGTTGCCCATCCTGCTGACCTCGCTGACCCAGTCGGAAAAAAAGGACTACCGGCTCCCCGACGGGTTCGACTACCAGGGCAAGGAACTGGCACTGACCACTTTCCCCAGCCGCGCCCTGCTGGAAACCTGGTTCCAGGTGTTGGGTCTGGACTTTACACTTCTGGACTGGCGGGATTATATTCAGAAACCCTGTCATTGGCGGGAGTTGTGGACCCCCGAACAAAAAAAAGCCGCGCACTGGGCGGCCGTGTACGCCAGCGAGGTGCGGGTCTCCTACCGTTTGACCCCTCCAGATAACCCGAAGGGGTGAACCTTTGAATCCCTGATTTAAGCCTATTTGCAACTAATTCAAAGAGTTATCTCTCCGCCCAATAAAGTTTACAATTACATTCCAAAATAATGTTTGCCAAGTCCCGCCTCCCTATTTATCCTGTTAAATACAGTACATCAACACGGGAATTGGGCAAGCCGGCGGAAATCCTGGAGGTTGGGTCTCCGCTCCCGGCCCCGACCCGTCCTGTTCCGAGGGGCATCGGACCGCGACGGGGATTCCCCATCCGAGGACGCCGGACTATGAGATTCCAATACCGCGTATGGGTCATCCTTTTGATCTGTATCGTTTCTTTTCACAAGAACCTGGCGGCCGCCCCTGGTGACACGGCCGATCTGTTTCACGATCTGAAGGAATACACCCAGTATCTCGAAACCTCGACGAGTGTATACAATGAGTTGACGGATGTGTTCACCCTGGCATCTGGAATCGACGATTTGAGCCAGGCGGTGCTGGTGGACTCGGTGACGGAGGGTGATGCGCTGGAGAAAAAACGCCAGTTGTCCGTCATCATCGAGCAGAAATTTAAAACGGCCTTGGCGAAATTGGATACCCTGTACCAACCCCTGTTCAGGACCGGCCGGTTTGTTTCCCAGGTGAAAGAGTTCGACCGCTACCTGAAGAAATACAGCCGGACCATCCGGCAGTCGCTCGACGATTCGTACAATCTGTTCGAAGCGAGTCTGACCCGGGACCTGTCGGTCGTCAACCAGTTCGACCTGCGTTCGCGCAAGACCATCATCCGGGCGCTGGAAGGCGAGAACGAGCTGTTAAAACTGCGGATGGGTCAGCTGGAACAGAACAATCCTTCGTTCCACCTGTTCAAATCGATTATGCACTCCAACCAGAGCCTGGTTTATCTCATCAAAGCCCGGATCACCGAGATGGAGATGCCCGAGGTCTCCGGAGTGTCCCATTACGTTCCAGAGGATGGCGCCTCGTTCGTTAAAATCGCCATGATCGAACTGGGCACTTCCAAACAGGCGGTGGAAACCGGCGCCGACACATTGCAGGCCTGGGCAAAAGCCAATCGATACAAGTTTGCCATTTCCCAAAGTATCCAGGATATTTTCCAGTCGCTGGTCCAATCGTTTGAAAATAGCTTCCAGGTGGAATTGAAGATCAACGATGCGTTCCGCATCCTGCTCGACGAATACCCCGGCGATCAAAGTTTCGATCAAGTCAACGGCCAGATCGACCAACTGATCGATCAGCGGATGAACCTGCAGTCCGAGCGGATTCAGCTGGTGGGCCGGATCTCCCGGCTGGGAAAATCCATGACCTCCTCCCAACGCTGAGCCGGGCGATCTCCTGAGACCCCTATTTCGGTTTGTAGACCCAGTGCGCCTCGACGGCGATTTTGTCGTGGAGGTAGATCACCAGCCAGCGCTTGCCGGCTTCCCGGGTGAGGGTCAGCGCCACGTCCTTGAACAAAATTCCCGGATGCCCTTTTTTGAACGCCTTGTACAAAAGAGCGGAGTATTTGACGGCGGTCCCGACCTTGTATTTACGCACCAAGTCGGCGACCTGGTTTTCCAGCGCCCAGTCGGAGGCGCTTTTCACTTTCAAAAGATGGGACAGGCGCAGTTGCAGCATCCTGTTGACCACCGGTTTGGTGTTGAGGTTGACGATCTGCTCCGCAAACCGGGAGAAGCCGATCAACAGGTCGTACAACCGGGCTTCGTATAACGGCCGCTCCGCCTGCGGGTGATGCGCCCGCGCAATATCCTCCACGAGGCGGTCATCGCGC
>CAYPKH010000038.1:2077-9875 GCA_964411245.1 uncultured Nitrospina sp. | reverse complement strand
TGGCTGAAAAGTCAGCGCAAAACCTGATCGACGCCATCGCAAAGAGCAGGCAGGTGGGATTGTCGCGCCTGGTGTACGCGCTCGGTATCCGGCACGCCGGGCAACGCGTGGCGCAGGTGTTGGCGCAGACCTATGGAACGATGAACGCTCTCGCCACAGCCTCGTACGAGGACCTGGAGGCGATTGACGAGATCGGCCCGCGGATCGCCGAATCGATCCGCGAGTTTTTCGGCGAGAAGCATAACAAGAAAGAACTGTGCAAGCTCAAACAGCACGACCTGGTCATGACCGAAGGAAAAAAGGCGGGTAGGGGAAATTTATCCGGCAAACAGTTTGTGCTGACCGGCACGCTGGAGAGCATGACCCGCGACCAAGCCAAGAAAAAAATTATCGAGGCCGGAGGCCGCGTCACCTCATCCGTTTCCGCCAAGACCGACTACGTCGTCGCCGGCACCGACCCCGGCAGCAAACTCGCCAAAGCCCAAAAACTGGGCGTCCCCATCCTCAGCGAAAAAAAGTTTCGAAATCTGATCAAATAACTCCCCCTTCATAAAGGGAGAGGCAAGTCTCCCTTCGACAGAGCCTGTCCTGAGCTTGCCGAAGGGCTCAGGACAAGTTTTACAAGGGGGAGCCGGGCTACGCCCGGAGGAAAAGTAAAAAAGAGACCCTTCACGGAGTTTATCCGCGAGCAAAGCGAAGGACTCAGAATGACCATTCGCGACTGATGGTCATTCTGAGGAGCTCCAGGCGACGAAGAATCTGTGTTTATCTGGGGTTAATCCATTCAATGAACCATCAGTTTTCTAGCTTTTCTCTTTAAATAAATAGCCTGGTTCAGATATTGATTGCGGTGATTGACATCATCCGCCTCATAGGCCGCGATCTCCTGGGAATGGGCTTCCCTTAACAACTCGAATGCGTTTTTAAACAGGTTGTATTCCATGCCTTCCAGAACCTGATACGCATCTTCGCTGTCGAACAGAGCCGGATACAACTTTTCCCGGCCTTCCGGAATGTCGTAGGTTTTGGCCTTTTTATCCGCTTCCATGGAACTGCGAATATTTTCCAGGGAATTCAGCGTCCTCAGCAGGGCGGCGATGGCCACGACTTCGGTGGTTTCCAGTTGCACCTCACTGCCCAGGTGATTGGCCGCGGGCGAGTTCCGGAACGCGTCGCTGGTATAAAACGCCACCGCGCTTTCAATATTGTTCACGGCGTTGTTATGAAAAAATGGGGGCGTGTCGGCCGCTTCCACCAGCGGGGGAGAGTTGAAACTGTCGTCGCCGAGTCCTCCGGCCGGATTGAAGTCACTCCCCAATCCGGCGTCACGCGCAATGTCCGGATTCTCCAGTTTGTGGGGAGCGGAGGGGAGGTCCTCCACGCCGATGGCAAAATTAAAACCCTTGCCGCCGGCCAGGAACGAATTGGCCCCGGCATTGTCATGACAGGCGTTGCAGGGACCCGAGGCCGGACTGAAGAACAGTTCTTTCCCCAGAGTGACCAGCGGGCTTTGGAAATTCATACCTTCAAGATTGATATCCTTCTGTCGTCCCAAACTGAGCATGAAAGCTTCGATCGCAATTTTTTCTTCCTGGGTCGGCAGAATAAAATCCTCGCCTTCGATGCGGTTCAGGGTTTTTGGATAATGCTGAATGATCGCGCCGGTCACAAAATCCCCAATGAAACCGGCGTCCGCCGAGCCGTCCCCCGACCAGCCCAAAGCGTGGCCTTTGCCGAGGGCGTCCAGACGGGAATCATTGTGTTCGATCGAGGTTCGCAATCCCAGGGTATGCGGGACCGACCGGAACACCGGCGGCTGGTCGAACCCGTCCACATTTTCCAGGAACAAGCCGAATTTTCTTAACAGGACCGCGTCTTCCAGCTCCGCCAATTTAGGGTCGAATTCATGGACAAAGAGAGGATCGTCATCCGGGAGCGTGGCGATGAACTTGGGATCGAGGGTGAAGTTGTTTTCCTCAGGGTGACAGGTGGCGCAGGTCCGGCCGTTGCCCCCGAAGGTGCCGTTTAAAAATAGATTCCTTCCCGTGCGAATCAATTCCTCATCTTGCATCGGCCCCGCAGCGGCCAGAAAGCTCCAGCCCAGGATCAGGAGCGGTAACAGGAGTAGACTTTGTATAAAGCGGTTCATAAAGCAACTCATGACTCAACGTCGCCTCCATTCAAGTGAAAAGAGCGCCCTTTAGTTCGAGCATAGATGGAGTTTAATCCAGTATAAAAAATTTGTCAATATATTTTAAATAAATTATAAAATATTTATTTACAGGTTATGGGATAGGTTTGGTGGGGTTAAAATATCCCTAAATTATTCTAAATAAAGTGAAATAAACCCGCGTGAAGCGCTGTTTATCTTCTTTTAATAATTGTGTCGCCCTTCGACAGAGCCTGTCCTGAGCTTGCCGAAGGGATCAGGATGCTCAGTCCCCACGCCACCTTCAAAGGGGGAGATTATTCGGAATTTATTTATTGCCGGAGGGGGAGCGGCGGCCTTGGCTGCTGGGGCGTCGCCGGGGCCGGTTAGGACCGGAGCCAGAACTGCCGGATTTGCTGAAGGATTTGGGTCCGCGGCCGCGGGAGCGGTCGCCGTCCCTGCGCGGGCGTCTGCCGTTGGACGAGGCGCCGCGCCGGTCGCCGCCGTCTCTGCGGCGGGCCAGGGGACCGGACCGCCGTCTTTTAAAGACCGGCATGCCTTCCTTCGGTTCCAGAAACAGGTCGTCTTCCGGCCATTCGACTGGGATTTTCTTTTTCAGCATGTCTTCGATCGCCAGCAGGGCCTCCGCGTAGTCTTCGCACGCGAAAGTGATAGCGTCGCCGTCTTTCCCGCAGCGGGCGGTGCGGCCGATGCGGTGGATGTAGTCTTCCGCGTCCTGCGGCACGTCGTAGTTGATGACGTGGGTGATATCGTCGATGTGCAGTCCGCGCGAGGCCACGTCGGTGGCGATGAGGATGTCGATCTCGCCCTCGGTGAACTGCTGGAGTACTTTGATGCGTTTTTTCTGGTGCAGGTCGCCGCTGATCTGCCGCGCTTCGTAATCGTTGTATTTGAGTTGGGCTTCCAGTCGTTCGGCGGTGGATTTCATGTTGGTGAAGATCAGCGTTTTGCCAGGCGTCTCGCTTTTCAGCAGGCCCAGCAGGAGATTGAGTTTCTCGTGTTTACCGACGTGGTACAGCACCTGCCTGACCTGGTCGACCACGATCTTTTCCGGTTCGATCTTGATCGGAATCGGATCGTTCATGTGTTCGTAGCACAACTCCATCACGCGGAAATTGAGCGTCGCCGAGAACAGCATCGACTGCCGTTTGTGGTACGGCGAAATGTTGCGCATGATATAGCGCACGTCGACGATGAAGCCCATGTCGAACAGGCGGTCGGCTTCGTCGATCACCACCACCTCGATCGCCTTCATGCTGAAGAATTTCTGCTTATAGTAATCGATCAGCCGTCCCGGCGTGGCGATCAGGACATCCACGCCCTGCTTGATGGATTCTTTTTGTTTTTCGTAATCGATTCCGCCGTAGACGCAGAGAATTTTCTGGCCGCAGTGTTTGCCGAGCAGTTGCGCGTCGCGTTCGATCTGCAGGGCCAGTTCGCGGGTCGGGGCGATGATGAGTGCGCGCGGTGCCACCCATTGTTTGCCTTTCTGCGGCATCGGTTCGTGATTGACCAGGCGCGTGAAGGTCGAGATCAGAAATGCGGCGGTTTTGCCGGTCCCGGTCTGGGCCTGGCCGGCCACGTCTTTCCCGGCCAGCGAAAGGGGCAGAGTCTTGGCTTGAATGGGGGTGCATTCTTTGAATCCGGCGTCCCGGATCCCTTTCATTACCACCTCCGGGATGGGGAGGCTTTCAAATTCAATTGGTTCCGATTCCATGCGTGCGGTTGACAGGCGCTCCGGTTCGAGGCAGGTGGCTACGGGTGAACCGGATGACGATGTGAGACTCCATTTGAGGGTTGTTGAGCTTGGCGGTTTAACGTGTTGTAATTTTTTCCAGTTGCAAAACAGTATATACCAGTGCGGTGGGGTTTCAACCGTAAATATTCATTTTTCTTGACATTGCATGCTTCAAGGTGGTTCAATATTCGCTCAAATTTTCAAACTTTCCTGATCCAGGTTGTGAACACTCGCCTCATGCCGATCCCGCTTGGCTTTCCAGTAATTATTTGTAATTTATGCGTTTAGGGAGCATTGCCTGCACGGTTTAGGGTTTGGCGGGCGACGGCCGACGAGTGAACAGGAGATTACGGTTTTGATCAAACATGATGTCTTAATTGTGGGCTCCGGTCTGGCGGGCATGCGGTCCGCTCTGGAGGTGTGCAAGGACCTCGATGTCGGCCTGCTGAGCAAGGTGTATCCCTCCCGCTCGCACAGCGGCGCCGCGCAGGGCGGGATCGCCGCGGCGCTCGGCAACTCCGAAGACGACAGTTGGGAAGAGCACATGTTCGATACCGTCAAGGGCGGCGATTACCTGAACGACCAGGACGCGGTGGAGGAATACGTCAAGGCCGCCCCCCGGGTGATCTACGAACTGGAGCATTTCGGTTGCGTGTTCAGCCGCACGGAAGATGGCAAGATCGCCCAGCGCAGTTTCGGCGGCCATTCCAAACCGCGCGCCTGTTTCTCCGCCGACCGCACCGGGCATGCCATTCTTCACGCCCTGCACGAGCAGGTGCTGAAGAACGCCAAATCCATCAAAATTTATTCCGAATGGTACATGCATCAGCTGGTGGTGGAGGAGGGCCGATGTTGCGGCGTCGTGGTCAGCAACGTCCGCACCGGCGAGGTGGAAGTAATCCAGGCCAAGGCGGTGATCTTTGCCACCGGCGGCTACGGCCGGGTGTACAAAATCACCACCAACGCGTTCGCCAGTACGGCAGACGGAGCGCTGGCGGCGTTTCATGCCGGGGTGCCGCTGGAAGACACGGAGTTCGTGCAGTTTCATCCTTCCGGACTGTATCGTCAGGGTATTCTGTTTTCCGAGGCGGCGCGGGGCGAAGGCGGTTACCTGCTGAACGGCAACGGCGACCGGTTCATGGAAGAGTATGCGCCCTCGCGCATGGAGCTGGCGCCGCGCGACATCGTGGCGCGGGCTGAACAGAGCGAAATCGACGCCGGCCGCGGCGTCAACGGTGAAGCCTGCATTCATCTCGATCTCAGGCATCTGGGAGAGGCGCGTATTATGGAACGCCTGCCGCAGATCCGCCAGTTGGGAATCGATTTTATCGGCGTCGATTGCGTCAACGAGCCTCTGCCCATTCAACCGTCGGCGCATTACTCGATGGGCGGCATTCCGACCGACATGCACGGCCAAGTGGTGGTCGACGCCGACAACACGCCGATGACCGGATTTTTCGCCGCGGGTGAATGCGCCTGCGTTTCGGTACACGGCGCCAACCGGCTGGGCACCAATTCCCTGTTGGAGGCGACGGTGTTCGGCGAACGCACCGGGAGGAGGGCGCTGGAATATGCAAGAAGTGCGGAATTTGCCCGCTTCAACGAAGGCCACCAAAAAGCCCGGGTGTTAAACCAAATCGAGGAGATTTTTCAACGGGATGGAACCGAAAGCTACAATGATATCCGCAATGAAATGAAGGAAGTCATGATGGAGAAATGCGGCGTGTTCCGCGATGCAGACAACCTGAAATCCTGCATTGCCACCATCCAGGGACTGCAGGAGCGTCACACAAAAGGCCGGGTAACGGATAAGGGCCAGTTGTTTAACACCGAACTTTATGAAATCATTGAGCTGGGCAACATGCTGAAGATGGCGGAGATCATCGCCACCATGGCTTTGGCACGTAAGGAAAGCCGGGGCGGCCATTACCGCACGGACTATCCGAAACGCGACGACCAGGAGTACCTGAAACACAGCCTGGTTTACGAAGGTGAAGACGGAATGGAGATAAAGTCGAAAAAGGTGATCGTGACCAAATATCAACCCAAAGAAAGAACCTATTGATGGCTACCTTTCGAATCAAACGCTACAACCCGGAAAAACAGCCGGAGCCGTATTACGAGGATTTCGAATACGATTTTCCCGAGGGCGCGACGCTCCTGGATTGCTTGAACCACATCAAGTGGACCCAGGACGGCAGTCTGACGTACCGCATGTCCTGCCGCAGTGCCATCTGCGGGTCCTGCGGAATGAAGGGCAACGGCCACGCCCTGCTGGCCTGTCAACGCCAGGCGGAGCACCTGCTGAAGAACGGGGAGCAGACCATCACCGTGGAACCGCTGGGCAACATGCCGGTCATCAAGGATCTAGTGACCGATTTCAAAGAGTTCTGGGAGAAGGTGGACCAGGTGAAACCGTACCTCCAGAACAAAGAGAAAGCGCCGGATCTGGAGCGCCAGCAGAGTCCCGAAGAGTTCAGGTTAATCGATGCCACCAGCACCTGCATCATGTGCGGCGCGTGTTATTCCGATTGCAACACGCTGGAAGTCGACAAAAATTTTCTGGGTCCGGCGGCGCTGGCGAAAGCCCAGCGCTTCGTCGGGGATTCGCGCGACCACGCCACCCGCCAGCGCATCAAGGAATTGAGCAAGCCGGGCGGCATGTGGGACTGCACCCACTGCGGGGAATGTGTGGAGCGCTGTCCCAAACCGGCCGAGCCGTTTTACCGCATCAAGGAGCTGATGGAAGTGGCGCTGAACGAAGGCATCACCCACAACAACGGCGCCCGGCACGCGCTGTCGTTCGTCAAGTCCGTCAAGCACAGCGGCCGGTTGAACGAAAGCAAGATTCCCATCGAGTCGGTGGGTTATTTCAACATCAAGGGTCTTCTGGAACTGGTCCCGGTCGGGTTGCGCATGTTGTTGAAGCTGAAGATACCGCCCCTCTTCCACAAGCCGATCGACGATGCCGAAGATGTGAAGCGGATTTTCGAGGAGTTCGGCGAATGAAGTTTGCGTTGTTTACCGGTTGCGTGGCCAAGGGCGCCACGCGCGAGTTGATGCTGGCCACGATCAAGTCGGCCGAAGGCCTCGGGATCGATTTCGTCGAGATGAAAAGCGCCGCCTGCTGTGGCGCGGGTGTGATATCGGAAAAAAATCCGGTGCTGGCCGACGCCATCAACGCGCGCACCTTCGCCCTGGCGGAAGAACAGAACCTCGACCTCATCACCATCTGCTCGACCTGTCAGGGTAATCTGAAAAAGTCGGAAAGCCATTTGGACTCGGATGCGGAATATAAGGACAAGATCAACCATGTCCTGAATCCCGGCGGGCATCAGTACCGGGGCGGCAAGATCAAGATCAAGCATTTCTCCAACATCCTCGCGACCCCCGAAGGCAAGGAGTTGCTCCGGCAGAAGATCAAACGTCCGTTGACGGGACTCAAGACCGCGGCGTTTTACGGGTGTTATGTGTTGCGTCCTTCGGAGTTGTCGGAGTACGAGGATCCGGACAATCCGAAAGAACTGGAGGAGTTGTTTGAAATTCTGGGCGCCACGCCCATATATTATCCCAGCCGTATCAAGTGTTGCGGGTTTCCCATCATCATGATGAACAAAGAGGCTTCGCATGAGTTGGCGGGGAATGCCCTGATCGAAGCGGTGGAAGAAGGCGCCGATTGCGTGGTCACCGGCTGTCCCTTGTGCCATCTGAGCCTCGATTCCTACCAACCCGAAATCGAAAACTTAAGGAAGAAACATTACTCTATTCCCATCCTTCATCTGCCGCAGTTGGTGGCCCTGGCCCTGGGCTACACTCCGCAAGAAATCGGCATGGACAAACATATCGTGTCCACCGCCGGTCTGGATAAGATTCTCGCCCAACACGCCTGA
>CAYPKH010000038.1:0-1977 GCA_964411245.1 uncultured Nitrospina sp. | reverse complement strand
GAGGTACTCCGCTGATTGTCCTTAAAAGAGTTCCCTGTTACACTGCCGGTCGATGGACGGACCGAAATTTGTTCTGAAAAAGAAAATCATCCTGCTGATCGGCGGCTTGGGATTGTTTATCCTGATGCTGGTCATGCCCACCCCGGAGGGGATTTCGCCCGCCGGACAGAAGATGGCCGCCGTTGCCCTGCTGATGGCCCTCTGGTGGATGGGCGAGGCCGTCCCCCTGGCGGTGACCGCCCTGATGCCCCTCGTCCTGTATCCGCTCCTCGGCATTCTGCCCAGCCAAGACGTCGCACCGCATTACACCAACCACCTCGTGTTCCTGTTTATGGGCGGGTTCATGATCGCCCTCGCCATGGAAAAATGGAATTTTCACAAACGGATAGCGTTGGTGATCATCCGGTTCATCGGCACCAGTCCGCCGCGCATCATTCTGGGATTCATGGTAGCCACCGCGTTTTTGTCGATGTGGATCTCCAACACCGCCACCACCATGATGATGCTCCCGGTGGCGATGGCGGTGGTCAAACAGATCGCCTCGCAGGCCAGCATCAAAGGCGAGCGTACAGAGTCCACCCGCCAGGCGGTGGAACATCATTTCGGGTTGGCGCTGATGCTGGGTCTGGCATATTCCGCTAGCATCGGCGGTGTGGGCACGCTGATCGGCACGCCGCCCAATATCGTATTCGCCGGATTCTATAAAAACAGTTTTCCCGACCAGCCGGAAATCACCTTCCTGCAATGGATGGTGGTGGCTCTGCCGATCGTTGTTATCTTCCTGCCGCTGGTGTGGCTGTACCTGTGCCGCTGGGTGACCCGTGTGCCGATCGGCGACATCGAGGTGGGGGCAGGCGCGGAGGGTTTGATCGATGACGAGTTAAAAGCACTGGGACCGATGCAACGTGCCGAAAAATTTGTCGCGCTGGTGTTTTTAACGACCGCGCTGTTGTGGATTTTTCGCCAACCGATCAACCTGGGGTCGATGACCATTCCCGGCTGGTCGTCACTCTTTCCGTGGGGCGGGCACATCCACGACGCCACCGTCGCCATGGTCATGGGCCTGGTGCTGATGCTGGTGCCGCTGGGCCTCCCGCGCGGCATGGAGCGCGACGGCACATTGGAATATTTCGTGCTGGACTGGAAAACCGTCCAGGACAAACTGCCGTGGGGAATTCTGCTGTTGTTCGGCGGGGGATTCGCCCTGGCGGCGGGATTCAAAAGCACCGGGCTGGATTTATGGATCGGCCAGCAGTTGTCTGGTATTCAGGCCCTGCCGGTGTGGATGATTATCCTGACGCTGTGCCTGGGCATCACGTTCCTGACCGAGTTCACCTCCAACACCGCGACCGCGACCATGATCCTGCCGGTGATCGCCGGTGCCGCCGTTATGATGGACACGCATCCGCTTTTGCTAATGGTGCCGGTAACCATCTCCGCGTCGTTCGCCTTCATGATGCCGGTGGCGACCCCGCCCAACGCCATCGTGTTCGGCAGTGGCTGGGTGAAGGTGCCGCAGATGTCGCGTGCCGGATTCTTCCTCAATTTTATCGGCGCCGCCCTCGTTACAGGAGCCATCCTGCTTCTGGTTCCTTTATTGATATCTTAAAAATAAATTAAACACAGAGAAAACCTGGATCCTTCACGGAGTTTATCCTCGAGCGAAGCGAAGGACTCAGGATGACAAACGTTACAAATTGTCATTCTGAGTGGAACGTAGTGGAGCGAAGAATCTGGGTTTTATGTGGCCAGTGGAGGTACTCCGCCTCCCCCTTTGTGAAGGGGGCTGGGGGGATTTCCGGCATGACGCTGGACTCAATATAGCCTCTCCCATTGGGGGAGAGGGGAGGGTGAGGGGGATTTGTCACCCTGAGCCTGTCGAAGGAGGATAGGAAAACAGAAAGAAAAACATAGATCCTTCGCGGAGTTTATCCTCGAGCGAAGCGAAGGACTCAGGATGACAAACGTTACAAATTG
>CAYPKH010000037.1:0-9911 GCA_964411245.1 uncultured Nitrospina sp. | reverse complement strand
GCCTCCATCCAAGTAACGCTGTCTACTGGAAGATTCGCCCCGGGAAACAGCGAAGGGTTGCCATTCATTTTGGCCTGAAAATCTTTTTGCGTCACCTCGTATTTGTCCATTGTGAATGAGGAGACACATACCTCATGCGCGGGTCTTTCAAGAGAACTGCCTTTTTCGCTTCCCATGTTAAAACATCCCTCTTTAAGGATAACCATTTCCACCGGTCCTCCACCTTGAATACTGGCAATCATCTTCTTTTTGACTTTTCCCCGTAACTCGACCACACGTTCCCGGATAATGCGGGGTATGCCGACATATTTGATACTGACCTGGCTTTTTGGGAAAAGTTTAACTTTTCCGTCATTCGACAGAAAGATGCGATAATATTCCGTAGGCATAAGCATCGGATTTTTCATATAGGGGCCTGAGCTTTCTTCACTCATTTCCATCTTCACCACGGTTTCGTCTACCAGTTCTCCTGGAAGGGGCTCCTTTTCATCTTTCAAATAAACCAGAACCTGACGCCCTCCTGTTACCTTCAAGGCAAGCAAACGTTCAATCAAGTCATTCGCTTCCTTCACCTTTCCCAATTCGAATTTGATTTCCGCAAGGGCTTTTAGGGCTCTATAGCCTTGTGGATTGGCCGCCGCCGCTTGGGTGAAGAATTTTTCCGCCAAAGCCATTTTGCCCTTAGCCCGGGCTCCCTCTCCCTTGGATATAAGGTTATCGTTAGCCCCAAAGGCCGGAATCGGGGATACGCTCAAAACCAACACAAATAAAAGAAAAGCAGTTGTGGAAATTTGACGAGGCCTAAGGCTATTATTCATGGCTTGGTTCCTTATATGTTTAAAAGAAACTCAACAACTCGGACTCTTTCATTCACAACAGGACTCCTTCGTTTTGGCTTGGGTCAAGGCATTACGTATTAATGATTCCGGGGGGAACCCTTGGAGGGTTCCATCCCCTGAATACATCCTGCATTTCAAGCCGTACTCCCCTTCACTGCCGGAGATTCCCTCCAAATCCTCTCCGCCGATCCGAATAGATGGAGAGCCTAAAAACTTTTGAGACACTGCCGTCTCCTCAGTGGTCACAAGGATCATTTCAATTGGCCAGTCAAGGTTTTCATCATTTAAAACCTCATCCAATAAATCCAAAGCAAGCAAATAATTGGGACAATCCGCAAAATATAAAAACTCAATTTTACTCATAGAAAATATCAACCTTGCCTTATTAAAATTTGTTAATCGAATAAACGGAACATACTGAACCCTGATTGGGTAGGCAACATCACCTCCCTGGGTTCGCCGACAAATAAAATCACCGCTTTAAAACCATCTTTTTTCAAGGCCGACACCAACTGTGCTTCCCCCACTTTACCGGGTACGGTTTCCACCACTGTTGTGCTACCGGCTTTATCAAATTGGGTGATCTCGGCGGAGCGAACTCCATCCAACCGTTTTAAAGATTTTTGGACATCGGGGATACAGCTTTCGCATTTCAAACCACTGACTTTCAACTGGTACTGCTTAAGTATTTCAACTTTGGAATTTTTCGCCGACTCCGCTTGCAGGGTCCAGGGGTAAGAAAGCAAAATCATGGCCGAAAGAAAAGTGGCTTTATACTTTGAAATTGCCCTCATAATATTTCACCGAAGGTAAGGATAAATAAAAAGAATCAGAGTAAGCGCCGTGGCGCCCCAAAGAAAAATACTGCCTTTATTACGTTTCCCCGATGACACGTCACAAGTGCCGGGCTTTTCTTTTTCTGCATCACCTTTTCGAAAACGCAAATAAAAAGCCGTCCCCAACAACAAGGATGCCAGCACCATCAGTGGTATGTGGAGAAAACCAAAATCCCGCGCAAAACTAATGGCGCCCACCCCAAATCCCAGGCCACCCAGAATAATGGGACCCACGCAACAAACGGAGCCAAGAACACCCGCCAAAAGGCCTCCAAGTCCTGTTATTTTTACCTTATCCATAGCTTCCTCAATTCTCAACTCATGATTTTTTATCCGATTCAAAACTTTCCAGAATGGGGCAATCCTCGGTCGGTATGGATTCCTCGCATTTATGAATCAACTGATCCAAGGCACGCTTCATCGATTGGAGGTCCTTGATTTTGACCATAATTTCTGCTCGTTTGTGTTCAGCCTTTTTCAAAACAGAATCGCAACTGGTATTTATTTTTATACGAAGTTTTAAAAGTTCCCTGATCTCCTTCAAGGTAAAACCCAACTTTTGGGCATTCTTGATAAAACGAATCCGCAAAATATCTGCCGGCGTATATAGCCGGTACCCGGCCTCCGACCGCCGGGGGGGATCAATCAAATTTCGTTTTTCATAATAACGGAGAGTTTCAATATTGACCCCGCTCCGTTTCGCCAGCTTCCCACGAGTTAACGTTTCCATTATTCACCCACCCTATAATAATATAGAATCTGTATCTAAGTACAGGGTCAACCTAAAAGTCAATCCGGTTTGCGATGTTAAATTTTTGCTCAAAAAGTTCCGTTCTCTAAGAACGCGCACGGTTACAGGCTTCAAACCCCTGGGTTTCTCTGACCCCGTTGGGCCGCCTTTTTTTGGACTAATGAAAACCAAAAATGGGGTGTTTAAGATTGACAAGAAATTTGGAACGCGCCAGAGCTCGAGCCCCGACCGGGCCAATTGGGTTTTCTTCCAGGGATAATCTTTCCAAATTTTTTAATTGCTCCGATTGCGCCAGCCACTGGGCCCCTTCATCCCCAATAAAATTAAAATCCAATAACAACTCTTTAAGGTTTCCAATGTACCTTGAGTGAGCCAAAGTAAGGATTCCGGAATCATGAATCTGATTATGGGCCAGGTTTAAATTTTCTACCTTTTGAATTTTAGGAGATGAGGCCAATAATTGAATTCCGGTATCCGTTATATTATTTTTCGCGAGGTTCAACTCCCGAAGGGAATCCAGGAGATCGGTTTCCAACAAAGCTTCCAGGCCCAGGTCTCCGATGTATCTGTTTTCCAGATTTTCCAGAAGACCTTCTTTTTCCAACGCTTTAAAAATTATTTTAAAATCAAACTTGTCGCACTCTCGTTTCCCGGACACTCCCAAGGGATTTCCGGTCATGTTCAGAATTTTGAGATTTTCCAAACCTGGCGATTGGGTGATTTGAAGGGCTCCAGGATCTCCAATTAAATTAAAACTTAAATTTAAAACTTCCAGGCGTTTTAAGTTTTTCGATCGCGCCAAAGTTATAGCTCCATCATTACCCACTTTATTTCTATATAGATTCAGGGTGCGTAGTTTAGGCATAAGGGGGGAATGGATTAAATCATGTACACCCTGATCGCTGATTCCATTCTTTCCCAGGTTAAGATGCTCCAGGTTTATAAAATATTTGGACTGGGCAAGCGCGAGAACTCCCTTATCACCGATATCGGTTTCATAAAGGGTTAAGGTATGAAGAGTTTGAAGTGACGGCAGGCGGGCCAGGAATGCCGCCCCTGAACTTCCCAACGGTTTCGATTTAATTCGTAAAACCTTATGGTTAATTCTAATTTTCTTTTCAACATAAAATTTTAATTTTTGGTGGTCCCAGGGTTTTCCAACTCCCAGGCTGGCCGTTATAATCCACACAAAAGCCAAACAATGTACGAGGAGTTTCCAATTTAAATTCGATTTAAAAATCCGCTTGCTATCGGTTTCAGTTTGACTTTTCAAGGCATTTTCAATGAACACAGCGCCATTCCACCAACGGAGGTTCTAAACACATTTTGCCGGGTTTTTATTTTTCAATATAAACTTCAAGGGTGTTGGTAAGATTCTGAAACAGAGGGGAGTCATTAAGAATCTTTAATCCACGTTAAAAAGGTTGTGGTCCCCCTTCCATGGCCTCGTAAGGACCCCTTTCTTCATACCGTTCAATCGTATTGGTCAGATTTTTCAAATTTTCCGATTTGCTCAACGCCTTGATTCCGGATTCTCCAATATCATTTCCCCATAATTTCAGAATTTTCAAGTTACTCAAACCTTCAGCTTCAGCCAAATATTGGGCGCCCTTCAAATTTATTCCATTCCATTCCAAATTGAGTTCTTCCAAAAATCTTTTACCTTGAATTTGGGACAAAAAACGTGCTCCTTCATTTTCAATATTATTTCGGGCCAGATTTAAAGTTTTAAGTTTCTCACCCCAGTGGGAGTTGGCCCAGGCCCGCATTCCTTTCGGACCAATGTTATTTCCCTGAAGATTTACATGTTTCAGATTTTTTAAATAAGGGGACAGGACTAAGGCCTCAAATCCCTCATCTCCAATATTATTATCACCTAGCTGCAAGGTTGTAAGGTTTCTAAAGTTTTCCGATTGGGCAAGGGCTTTCGCGCCTTCTGTTCCAATGGCATTTTTGGACAGATTTAAAAACTCCAATTTGTTAATAAAGGCGGAATCCGCTAAAGCCTTTGCGCCTTTTGGACCTATTTTATTGGCCCATAGGTTTAATGATGTAATTTTGGAAAATCGTTCCGATTTTGAAATGGCTTCAATACCAACGGAGCTCACATGGTTATGACTGAGATCGAATTTTTTTAAGTGACTCAGATACCTGGCATTGGCCAGAGCTATGGCCCCTTCATCAGTGATTTCATGGGTTTTCAGGATCAGGACCTCCACCTTCTTTATCATCCGGGACTTGGACAATTGCTGAATACCACGATCCCCTAAAGTCCCGCTTCCGCTCATATCCAGGCGTTTTCCACCATCCTTCAAGTCATTAAAAATAAGTTTATTGATATCGAATGCCCAAGCCCCGGAAGCTAAAGCCAAAAGCATTCCACCTACGGCAAAACAGCCTGCAACGTATTTGCGGTTATCCGGTTTATTCATATTTACGGAAAATTATGAACAATCAAGTTGATTTCCAAGCCCTCTTCCAAATATCCACCATGCTCCTTGCCTGCCACGGTGGTAATGATACCTTGGGTATCCACTTTTCTGATTCTACCATTGACCCGATCGGTAAAATACAAATTCCCCTTCTGATCAAATACCATACTGGTCGGACCATTGATTTGGGCGTGTTGCGCCGGGCCACCATCACCTTTAAAACCCGCGACCCCTGTTCCTGCCACCCGGTGGATAATCCCCTGAGAATCGATTTTACGAATAAAATGTCCTCGCTCTTCGGCAACATACAACTCTCCTGACGGAGAAAACTTTAAGTCGCCGGGGGATCGGATTCCGGCGTTTAAGGCGGGACCGCCATCTCCGTGATCTTCAAAGTCTCCGTTGCCGGCAAATCTTGAAACACCCCCGTGAGAGTCTATTTTCCATATACGGCTGGACCCGGAATCGGATACATAAATATTATTCTGCGCATCCAACTCAATCCCGTTGGGGTGAATGTCTCCCTCCAGTTTCGCCCAATCGGTTCCTCCGATTCTGGTGATAATGCCATTCGGGTCAATTTTCCGGACGAACGGATTCGCCCGATCCGCAATATACAAGTTTCCGGCTGAGTCGGCCGCCATATCGGCGATCACGTAAAAAGAAGCGTTTTTTGCCGGTTCCCCATCCCCTTCGGTGCCCACCTTGCTGTTGCCCGCAAACCAGGAGATTTGCCCTTGTGGATTGATCTTTCGAATCCGCCAACCGTTTCCGGAACGAACCGCTACATAAAGATTTTGGTGTGGGTCATAAACCAGGATTGTGGGTTTATGGAGGGTGGCCGATGTCGCCGGTTTTCCATCCCCGCTTTCCCCCGGTTTGCCGTTTCCCGCAAGATTGAAAATAAAGCCCTCCGGGGTGACCTTTCTTAGAGTGTGGTTTGATTGGTCCGCGACAATCAGGTTCCCCGACTTGTCTATTTCCAAACCCCAGGGTCCGTCCAACAGGGCAGCGAGGGCTTTGCCCTGGCTTCCTTTTTTAAAGTGGTGTCCATTGCCCGCTACCGTTGTTATACGTTGAGTGGCAAATTCCAATTTTCTAATTCGGAAGTGATTTCGGTCGACAATATATAAATATTTCTCATCGGTACTTAGAGCCACTGCAAAAGGAAGATGCAAATTAGTTTCAGGAGCCAACCCCTGATCCCCATTGAAATGGGTAACCCCTGTACCAATGATTTGACTGATAATTCCCAATGGGGTGACTTTCCGGACCAAACTGTTATTTCGGTCGGCGATATAATAATTTCCCGATGTATCCACCGCCACATCCGTAGGATAGGCCAAGTTGGCCTGAGTGGCCGGACCCCGATCCCCTCTGGATGCAAATAATCCGTCCCCTGCAACGGTCGTAATAATACCGTCGGAATTCACTTTTCGAATACGATTGTTCCCTCGATCCGCAATATATAAATTACCGTGGCCGTCCAAGGCGATACCAAACGGAAACTTCAAATAAGCATCCAAAGCGAGTTCATAATCGCCTCCGTACCGGGCCGGACCCAAACCGGCATAAGTCGTTATGGTTCCCTGAGGGTTCACTTTACGGATTCGATTATTAGAGCGGTCGGAAATAAAAAGATTACCCTCCCGGTCCATCGCCACATCCGAGGGCAGGTTCAGGCTGGCTTCCAGGGCGGGGCCCTCATCCCCAGCATAATCCCCGATGCCATTACCCGCCACCGTTGTAATAATTCCATTCCGGTTGATTTTCCGTACCCGATGGTTATTCCTGTCGGCCACATAAATATTGCCCTGCGAGTCCAAAATCAAGCCGGCAGGGCCATTCAAGGATGCCTGGAGGGCGGGCCCGCCGTCTCCTCCAAAATCCGCAACCCCATTCCCGGCAATTGTGGTCACAATACCTTGGTGATTAATTTTTCGTATCAGGTGGTTGGAACGGTCAGAAAAGTAGATATTCTGATCATCCACAGCAATGCCGTCCACGAGCCCTAAAGGAACCAGGATTGCCGGCTGACCATCCCCGAATTCGGCGTAAGGGAATTTTTCTTCAACCAGGGCAAATCCCATGCCGGCCAAATAAAAAAATACAAGGAAGCCGAAAATGGCTGTTGGATGAACTTTCATAGCAGGTCAATCTTAATGAAAATAACGGTTTAGCATTGAGGATTAAAACCAGCCCTGTGTTTTCATATAAACCATAAACCCTGTATGATAGTACAGAGGCAAATAAAAAAATTTAAATCCCGTTTTTCCGTAAAAATTGAATCATCCAGGGAATGATTTCCTCATCGGCGTCTTCCACCACATAATGACCGGCCTGTTCCACCTCATGCACATCTGCATCCGGGAAATATTTTTTCCAACGGTCCAGGAAGTACCCGGTGAAGCAGAAATCCTGCATGCCCCAGATAATCATCACCGGACGGTCCCTGAAGTATCCTAATTGCGACTCAATATGTTCCACTACAGGATAACTCGGGATGTCCGGAGTCATGGGGATATCCTGCACAAATCTCAAATGGGCGATTCGGTTTTCCGGAGAGTTGTAAGGCGCCAGGTATCCCCTTCGCACCTTGCCCACCATGCGGTTGGTTTTTTTGCAGGCCCACGAAGTCGCCATCCTCGCGAACAGATTGAGTCTGAGAATTGCCAGGGGACCGATGACGGGGTTTCGGCACAGGTTGATGCTGAATGGAATGCGATCGGAAATAAAAGCCGCGGTGTTAAAAAAAATGAGGCGTTTGATTTTTTCAGGAGCGCGCACGGCCAGGCCCATCCCAATCGATCCGCCCCAATCGTGCATCACCAGGGTCAGGCGGTCCAGGTTCAGGTGATCGACCAGTGCGGCCAGGTTATCGATGTGTTGCGAGAGGGTGTAATTGTATTCCTGCGGTTTGTCGGACAGCCCGCACCCGATATGATCCGGCACCACACAGCGGTACTGACTTCTCAATCCCTTGACGAGGTTGCGGTAATAAAACGACCAGGTCGGGTTGCCGTGGAGCATGAGAAGAGTTTCGCCCTGCCCTTCATCGAGGTAATGCATGCGGTGGGGACCCAGGTCGATGAACCGGGATTCGAAAGGGTACAGATCGCGAAACGGTTCTATGGATAACCCGCTCACCATTTCACACCCATCATCAGGCAGTTGAGTCCACTGCCGATTCCCAGTAACGCCACCTGATCGCCCTTTTGAACGAATCCCTGCTCTTCACCGATGGCGAGGGTAACGGGCAGGGCCGCCGATCCGGTATTGCCGAGATATTCCAGCGTCGAATAATCCTTGTTTAAATCCAGCGCCAAAGTTTCGTACAGCAGTTTGCGTTGGATGTGCCCGACCTGATGGCAAAACACCTTGTCGACATCCTGATTCTTCCATCCGAAGGAGGATTTGGCGATTTCCCAAGTGTCCTTTGCCAGCCGGCACCCTTCTTTCATCAACGTTTCAGAATCGGTTTCCATGAGTGGCGAGGAGTCGGCGCCCATGCCCATATCCTCGTTCCCCTGGCACAAATCGTTGAAGCGGGTCTCGGCCCGCGCCACACTCCCCAGCAGACGGTGTCCCGAATGGGAAAGGTCCTTGTGCACCAGCAACACCGCCACCGCGGCGGAGCCGATAGTCATCGAGGCAAAGGCAGTTTTGATTTTGGCCCGGGTCGGATGGGGATCGGCCAGCAGGGTTTCGATGGTGGTATCGACGAGTGGGCCGCCGTTTTCCCCGGCGACCACCAAACCCGCCTGAATCTGTCCCCGCTCGATCATATTGCCGACGTGCACCATGCCGTTAAGGACACCCAGGCAGGCGTTGGAAATATCGAACACGAGGGAGTCGTTGGGCAGTTTCAAATTGTGATGAATGACCGAGGCGGTGGCGGGTTCCAGAAAATCCCGGCATACGGAGCCGGAAATGAGGCAACCAATATGTTTGCGGCCGACGTCGGTTTTGCCGAGCGCGTGTTCTCCGGCCAGCGAACTGACTTGGCTGGGAAACACGCCCTTTTCGAAAAACCGGCGTTCCCGGATGCCGCTCATCATTTCCAGCCGGCCGAACGGCAGTTTCAACTTTTCATAAAGCGGCGCGAGCCTTCTCTCCAAATCCTCCGAAGTGACAACATTTTCCGGAAGGTGGTACCCGAGTGACTCGATATAGACGTTCTCAAAACGCATAAGCGGAGGTGGTCATAATACGGTTGAATTCAACCCATGACCTGCATTTCGTAATACCTCTGGTATTGGGGACATTGGGCCAGCAATTCATCATGAGAACCGGAACCGATAATCTCGCCATACTCCATGACAATAATACGGTCGGCGTTTTTGATGGTGGACAACCGATGGGCGATGACAAACGTGGTGCGATGTTCCATGAGACTGTGCAGGGCCTCCTGCACGAGTTTTTCCGATTCCGAATCCAGTGCGGAGGTGGCTTCGTCCAGCACCAGTATCGGGGCGTTTCTTAAAATGGCGCGGGCTATGGCGATCCGCTGTCTTTGTCCTCCGGACAGCTTCACGCCGCGCTCACCGACAACGGTATCGTAGCCGTCATCGAAATGATGGATAAAACTGTCGACATGAGCGGCTTTGGCGGCCGCCAGGATATCCTCGCGGGTGGCTTGGGGATTGCCAAACTGGATATTGGCCAGGATGGTGTCGTTGAATAAAAACGTTTCCTGGGTCACCAGCGCAATTTGATCGCGCAGGGAATGGCTGTTGTAGTCATTGATATTGTGCCCGTCGATCAGAATCTCCCCTTCGGTGACAATAAAAAACTTGAACAGCAGATCGGCCAGCGTTGTTTTTCCGGCCCCACTCATTCCCACGATGGCCAGCACGTCGGATTTATGGATGGTCAGGTCGATGTTTTTCAAAACCATCGTATCCCGCGTCGGGTATTTGAACGAGACATTTTTATATTCGATGCGATCCTTAAATTCGGACATTTGTATCTTGCCGTCACGCAATTTTTCCGGTTCCTCATCGAGAACGGAATAAACCCGTTCGGACGCAGCAATAGCTATTTGAACGTCGGT
>CAYPKH010000036.1:0-10047 GCA_964411245.1 uncultured Nitrospina sp. | reverse complement strand
CAACGTGTTCTTGCAAATCTGCGAGGTGGCATACAGGAAATCCTCCACTTCGATGATGGCTTTTCGGGGGTCCAGCACACGGAAATACACCACCGCGTTGACTTTCACGGTGACGTTATCCTTGGTGATGATGTCCTGCGGCGGCACGTCCATGACCACGGTACGCAGGCTGACTTTAACCATTTTTTGGATTCCGGGAATGACGATGATGATGCCGGGACCTTTGACCTTATAGAACTTTCCCAAGAGGAAAATGGTTCCGCGTTCGTATTCGCGAAGAATTTTGATCGCGCTGAACACGATCAGGGCAAGCAGAATTAAAGCAAAGTAGATGGGATTCATGTCGGTTACCCCCGGGAACGGTTAAAATCTTATTTGCCATATGATAACAGTATTTTATGGGCCCGCCCGAAAAAAAGGGGTAGTTTTCTCAGGTTCGGGCGTCGGGAATGGTTGTGGTACAATTTAAAAATGATCCGCATCTATCATCCGCATAACGCAAGCATTGCCCACGCCCTGGTCCTCATGATCTGGGCGGTGACGGGGGTGGTTGTTTGTTCGGCCGATGTTGCCGCCCGGGGGAATCCTCTGGAATTGTCCACCCGGTCGCAGGTCACCGCCGAGGGCCAAGTGACCCTCTCCCTGACGCTGACCAACCACAGCCGCGAACCGTTGTTCCATCTTCACCCGATGTTTCATTTTCATCACACCCGGTCGCCGATGGCGATGATTCCTCGCCTCGATCCCGGCGAAAGCCTCACCCTCGAAAATAAAAAACATCCGCCGGTGAGGCTCGTGGGCAGTTATCCGGTGGTGGTCATGGTCCAGTACCAGGAGAGCGAAAAAGCGTCGGTGGCCCGCACCAGCCTGCATACCGATTCCTTTTATTTTGAGCAACCGAGGGTTTCGAAGATCGAAGGTAAAATAGGCGCCGAGGTGGAGGATGGGGCGTCCCGGGTCAAGATCCTGCTGAAGAATCCGTCGCCATCGTTCAAGAATATCCGGATGACGTTGCTTCTGCCTCCGGGGTTGGCGGCCGACGGTTTTCAGGGGATGAAAGGATTCACCCTGCTCGCCAGCGAGGAAAAATATTTCGAGGTGCCGGTGCATCAGGTGGGCGGCCGGCAGGGGGGCGTGTACCCGGTTCACCTTCTGGTGGAATACGGCGAGATGTTGAACCACTACTCCGGCGACATTACGGGTGAAATCAATTTCGGCCCGGTGTTCGGGCAGGGCGCTTTCTGGCCGCAAATGCTGGTGTTCCTGTTTCTGGCGGTGACCCTCTTCCTGGCTCTCCAGAAACGTTTCGCACCCCTCAAAATCCGCTGATCTCTACTATTCCCGTTTCTCCCTACCAAAATATTTTTCTTGCAACCTGCTCTTTGCCTTTACACTGGAAACATGTCGAAATTTTGCAGGAGATGACCGATGGCGGTTGCGGATTCTCCCACCCATGAACGGATCGAATTGAAGGGGCGCCAACCGGTCAGCCGGACCACGATCCAGGGCTGGCCTTCATTCCTTTTTGGATTGCCGTTGGCGGCGGTGGGCGTTGTTGTTCTGATGTTATGGTCTGGAATAATCGCGATTTCCCCGAGCGAGGTCCATGCGCCCCTGTGGATCCTTGAAATATTCGGATTTTTTTTCCTGATGGCCGGGTTGTCTTTTATCTGGCATGGGCTGGACGGAGTCCGGCGCAAAGCCAAAATAAAAAACGCCAAAGCAATCCGTGCTTCCAGTCCATGGCTCTGGGACTATGAATGGCAGGCTATGGGTATTTCCGAAAATAAAATGAAGGAAGTTTTTAGAACGTTATTGATTGCAGTGGTTTTTGCGGTATTTATGGCGCCGTTTCACTGGTTCGTCTTGTTCTCCGAAGAAGGAAAATTAGCTCCCATTTGGGTCAAGGGAGTTCTGGGCCTGTTTGACCTGGTTATTTTGGCCCTGATCGCGAAGTTTTTCTACCTGCTGATCCAGTATTTCAAATACGGCAACAGCCGCCTGCGATTCGGCAACTTTCCCTTTTACCTGGGAGACAAATGGAATGGGACCTGCCCAACGAAGCGGATTTGACGACGGCCCTGAGCCAACGTCCTGCCCGATTCTGGGAGCTGGAGGTCCGGGCGGATACTCCCGGCGTCGACTACCATAGCCGTTTCCTTCTGCCGGTCTATGCCGGAGGATTATAGACGTCCTAATTATTCTTCAGCAAGTTCCGGCGAAAATAGCTTCCCGTGGGGCCAGAGTTCCGAAATATTTGTATTTTTCCTCTGCCCCTTTAAAATGGGGATATGGGATAATCCTTGATGTTTAGCTACTTGCATCGTTGATGAGAGGTTCCGGGCTTCTGAGAATTTGAAGAACAAGGATAGAATTTTCAGCCAGCCGGGATACTTCCAATTGTTGGATCGAATACTGTTGATCTTGGAGGTTGGTGATGTATGCCGTAGCGGGGGTCACAGGTCATACCGGATCGCTCGTCGCCCGGGCTTTGCTCGACCGGGGAGAATCCGTCCGCGCCATCGTCCGGAACCGCGAGCACATCTATAAATGGAGGGATCGCGGCGCGGAAGTGATGGTGGCCGACCTCAACGATGTCCCGGCCTTGGCCATGGCGCTCGAAGGGGTGAAGGGGGCCTACCTGCTGTCTCCTCAATCCGTTTATGATGACCGCCCTCTGGAGAAATGGGCGCGGCAAAACGAGTCGATCGTCGCGGCTGTCCAGAAGGCCCACCTGAAGAACACCGTCTTTTTGTCTTCCATCGGCGCCCATCAGAAACAGTCGCCCGGCCTGGTGCAGGCCCTGTACGATGCCGAACGGAAATTCAAGGTCGCCAAAGTGCTGGTGACCGCCCTGCGGCCGGCTTATTTCTACGAAAACTGGATTGCGGCGCTGAACGCGGTGCATGAAAAAGACCAGTTGCCGACCTATCTCGACCCCGGCCGATCCATCCCAATGGTCTCCGTGGAAGACGTGGCCCGCACCGCCGTCGAGCTCTTGTTGAATCCCGCCGACTCCTCCCGGGTGGTGGAGCTTTCCGGACCCAGAGAGTATTCCCCCCAAGATATTCTGAACATTTTGGAACAGGACCTGAACCGGAAACTGGCCCTGTTTCACTATTCTGAAAAGGAATGGCGGAAGCTTTGGGACCAGGAGGGAGTCGACCCGGAAATGATCGAGCTTTTGACCGAAACCTATGATGGAATCAATCACAAAAAAATCGCCTTTTCCGGAAACAACGTGGAATCCCGCCAGGGAACCGTAGCGATGGAGGAGGTTCTGGGAAAATGGGTGGTGGAATAATGTCGTGGCACGAATAATTCTGTGAAATATAAAAAGGGCTTATGGGGAGGCACCCATAAGCCCTTTCGGTTGAAAACCCACGTTAAGCCTGTAGGCGGGAGGTTACGCTTCTTTTTCTTCCATCACGTCGATGGTGATGCGGATCATCTGCTTTTTCCCCTCTCGGAGAATCACCACGTCCACCGTTTTACCCGGTGGCGTGGTTGCCACCAGACGGGGCAGGGCGGAGACATTCTCCACCGGTTGGTGCGCAAACTCGACGATCACGTCGCCGCGCTGCAGGCCGCCCTTGAACGCGGGGCCGTTGGGAATCACATCACTGACCAGCGCGCCTTGCGTGGTTTTCAGAGAGAACGACTCCGCCAGATCCGGCGTCAGGTTCTGGATCATCACTCCCAGCCAGCCGCGGGTGACTTTCCCATGCTCTTTGAGGTCATGCACGATCTTCACCGCCATGTTGATGGGAATGGCGAACCCGATGCCGACGTTGCCGCCGGTGTTACCGGAGATGATCGCGGTGTTGATGCCGATCACCTCGCCTTTCATGTTCAACAACGGACCGCCGCTGTTACCGGGATTGATCGAGGCGTCGGTCTGGATGAATTCGTCATAGGGCCCCGCGCCGATGTCGCGTCCCTTCGCGCTGACGATGCCGGTGGTGACCGTATGGCTCAATCCGAACGGGTTACCGATGGCGATCACCCATTCGCCGACTTCCAGGCTGTCCGAGTTGCCCAACCGAATATAAGGAAACGGTGCGGTGTCGTTTTCATCGCGTTTGATTTTCAACAGAGCGATGTCGGTTTTCTTGTCCGACCCGATCAACTCCGCTTCGTAAACCTTTTCCTTGTCATTTACCTGAAGGCGGACTTTGATTTTATCCGCGCCGCCGATGACGTGGTGATTGGTCAGCAAATAGCCTTCCGGATCGATGATGAATCCTGAACCGGTACCACCGCCGCCCTGGGGCGGTTGGGGAATCTGCGGAAAATTTTTGAAGAAGGGATTGCCGGGCTTCCGGCGGTTCATCTTTTGAACTTTTTTGACCGACTCCACCCACACCACCGCCGGGTTCTGTTGTTTCACCACCTGGACGATCCGGTTCGTGCCCACCGGGTTGGTGTCGGAGCTCAATGCCAGCGCCTCGTCCGGAACCCAGAGCGGGGAGACCGGCTGGACCGGAACCAGCGGCAGGGCCAGTAAAATCATCAGAAATAAAGTGATCAGAATTTTATTAATGCGTTTCATGGTTAACACCCCAGAATGTTGAATAGAGAGGAGGGACTCCAAAGTTAAATTAAATTCCTTATTCAGGATAGGATTCCTGCATTAACGGGGGGTTAAGTGAGCATTAATTCTTTTTAATGTTAGAGGCCGGATTTTCAGGGTTTCCCCTTTGAAAAGTAAAGGTTTCCGGCGGGAGGGCCGATAAGGCGTCATACACCAAAGGAAGGGGGGAACATGCTGGAGAACCTGAACCAGGTCATCCTGAACCTCGAGAAATCCCTGACCATGCTGGCCGGCAATCAGGAGGTCGAGCTTCTCAACCATCCGGAATACCTGCAGGCCGTGAAGGAAGTCGTCCAGTCCATCAACCGGGTCACGCGCACGCTCAAAAAACTGGAGGAATCCTACAGCCGGGAAGAGGGCACGGGCACGATCCCTGATGCAAAGAATGGAAGGCCTTCAGAATCTACAGACCGGATTTTAAAAATCCTCAGGAAAAAAGTGGAAGAACGTCGTGCCTCCTCCAATTAAAAGCGCACGACTATAGAGGGTTGGGGGGATAGTCGTATTCATGCATGCGGCGTGTCCGGGGTTGGGATTCCTCGGCAGGCAATACGAGCCCCTGGACGGCTTCCCGGTAATCCGGAACCTGATTCCGGATGGCGGGAGTCCATTCCCCCAGCCCTTGCTTTTTCTGCATCCAGGTGATCGTTTCATCCCAACGCTTGCGGGTCATGCGGTTTTGCACAATCCGCGCCGCGAGCCCTGAATTTTTGAGAAACTCCCCAGCGCGAAACAGTTTCAGCAGGGACACAGCCCCACACCTCGGCATCCGCCTTCTCCGAATCGCTTTCATGCAGTTTCCAAAGTCCACGTTCCTTTCCAGGGTTCATCATAGTTTTGAGTGAAATCTATTTCTTGGGCAAAGAGAAAGCCAGCATGAACCAGCCGATCATGAAACACAGGCCGCCTAGTGGGGTGACGGGTCCCAGCCACCTGGGACCACCCAGAGCCAGCGAGTAGAGACTGCCGCTGAACAGCACGATGCCGGACGCGAAGAAGATGCCGGCGCGCTCCACCCGCTTTTTATGGTTATCGACCAAATGCATCGAAAGCAGTCCCACCATAATCAGCGCCAGGCTGTGGATGAACTGGTACAGCACTCCCGTTTGAAACGTCGCTAGACTTTTTTCAGTGAGTTGGGCTTTAAGCGAATGCGCGCCGAACGCGCCGAGCAGGACGCTCAATCCACCGAAGATGCCGCCCAGTTTGATCCAGAGATGCATGGTTCACCCCACGATGTTGTACCGCCGGGGGCGGTAGTGGACGCCGAATTCTTTTTTCACGATGTCCTCGCACTTGGCCTCGTCCACGTCCTCCTGGTGCGTCACGATGGTCGCCTGCACGGCGGGGATGTATTTCTTGGCTTCCGCGATGAATGTTTTGATTTCATCGTAAATCATGCCGCGGAACGAGGGCAGGGGCTGGGCCACTTCATCATACGCTTCCGAGTTGTCGGCATTGAGGCTGATGGAAATTTCGTCGACCAGCCCCTTCAGCTCCGGCAGGATGTTGCGTTTGTTGATGACGTTGCCGTGGCCGTTGGTGTTGAGCCGGACGCGCCCGCCGGCGTCTTTTATTTTTTTGGCGACTTCCTTGATGACGTCGAGGCGCAGGGTCGGTTCGCCGTAACCGCAGAACACGATCTCTTCGTACTTCTTGACATCGTCGATGGAATCCCACACTTCCTGCGCGGTCGGTTCGCGGTCCAGCGCCAGGTTGTAACCCTGCACGATCGGTTTGGTCAGGCGCGTGCAGAACACGCAATTGGCGGTGCACCGTTGCGTCAGGTTGAGGTACAGCGAGTTGCGGATCTGGTAGGAAACCGTTCCGGTTTGCGCCGCTTCGCCGACGCCGAACAGGTCGTAAAAATTGAGTTCCATGGTGCGGTGGACGTCTTCGATCTCGAGGCCGCGTATCTCAGCAAGTTTTTCAGCGGTGTGGTTGACGAACGCGGGTTCGTTGCGCTTGCCGCGTTTCGGCACCGGCGCCATGAATGGGCAATCGGTTTCCGCGAACAGACGGTCGGCCGGAATCGTTTTGGCGATCTGCCGCAGGTTATCCGCGTTTTTGAACGTCACCGTGCCCGCGAACGAAATATAGAATCCCATCGCCAGCGCCGCGTCGGCCAGTTCCTGATCGTCCGAGAAACAGTGGAAGATGCCCGACTTGCCGTTGGGGTCGTCGTAGTAATCGGACAGGATGACGATCATATCCTCCTTGGCGTCCCGGCTGTGGATGATGATCGGTTTGTCCAGTTCCTTCGCCAGTTCGATCTGTTTGCGGAAATGCCTGCGTTGTACATCCTGCGGCGAATAGTTTTTGAAATAGTCGAGGCCGATTTCACCCAGCGCGATGACTTTCGGATGATCCAGCAAGATGCGCAGTTCATCGTAAGTGGTGCCGTTGATGTTCTTGGTGTCGTGGGGATGCACCCCGGCGGTGGCATAGATAAAGTCGTAATGCTCGGTCAGCTCCACCGACCGCTGACTGCTCTCGACGTCGCACCCGATATTGACGATGTACCTGACGCCATGATCACGGGCGCGTTGGATCGTGGCTTCGCGGTCCTCGTCGTACGAGTCCATATCGACATGGGCGTGGGTATCGATCATCATTTGACGCGCACTCCCGGCGGCAGGTCGCCGTCGAATCCGCCGAGGATGATGGTCTGGTCGTCGCTCCCGGCGAGGATCATGCCCTGCGACTCGTGGCCCATCAGCTTGGCGGGTTTGAGGTTGGCAACCAGGATGACGGTACGGCCGATGAGTTGTTCCGGTTCGTAGGCTTCGGCGATACCGGCCAGCACCTGGCGCTGTTCGGTGCCGAGGTCGACTTTCAGTTTGATCAGCTTCTTCGATTTCTTGACTTTTTCCGCTTCCAGGATTTTGGCGGTGCGGAGGTCCACCTTCATGAACTCGTCGATGGTGATCTGGCCCTTGCCGTTGGCCTCCGTTGGCTTTTCCGATTTGGAATCGTCATCGCCGAGGGTGACCGACTCCAGGATTTTAGCCGCGGCCTTGTCCTCGATGCGCGGAAAGATCTGGGGTCCCTGGTGCGTCTGCGTACCGGCTTGGATCCATCCCCATTTTTTTATGGAGTCCAAACCCTGTTTGTCGACAGGCGTGTCGATGCCGAGTTGCTCCATCATTTTATCGGCGGTCTCGGGCATGAACGGCGCGATGAGGATGGCGATCACCCGGCAGGCTTCGGCGGCATTGTAGAGGACCGTCGCCAGGCGTTTTTTACCGTCGTCGGTCTTTGCCAGGTTCCACGGCGCGGTGTTGTTGATATAGACGTTGCCCGCATCGAGGAACTCCCATATCTTCGCCAGGATTTTACTGTAGGCCAGCTCGTCATAAAGCGCATCGACCTCCTTAATCACCTCAGCGGATTTTGCGGCTAGCGGCGCATCCTCATCTCCTTTTGCATCGGGTTTTGGAAGCTTACCCTTAAAGTACTTCTTGAGCATGTTAAGGGTACGGTTGAGCAGGTTGCCGAGGTTGTTGGCGAGGTCGCTGTTGATCCGGCCGATCAGTGCCTTGTGCGAAAAGTCGCCGTCCAGGCCAAACGGCACTTCGCGCAGCAGGAAATAGCGGATAACGTCGACGCCGAACTGGTCGATCAGTCGGTTCGGCTCCACCACGTTGCGCAGGGACTTGGACATTTTCTGGCCGTTGACCGTCCACCAGCCGTGCGCGAAAATATTTTGCGGCAGAGGGAGGCCGATGGCTTTCAACATGGTCGCCCAGTACACCGAGTGGGTGGTGAGGATGTCCTTGCCGATCAGCTGATGCGCCGCCGGCCAGTAATCGCTGTCCTTGATCTGTTCGAGGTGTCCGTGCACCGAGATGTAATTGATCAGCGCGTCGAACCAGACGTAGGTGACGTACTGATCGTCGAAGGGCAGAGGAATGCCCCAGGGCAGACGCTCCTTGGGCCGCGAGATGCACAGGTCATCCAGCGGTTTTTTGAGGAAGCCGAGGATTTCGTTGCGGCGCGACCTGGGCTGGATGAAATTTTCGTTTTGGTTGATGTGTTCGACCAGCCAGTGGCGGTACTGCCCCATCTTGAAAAAGTAATTGAACTCCTTGATCTTGTCGACCTTGCGCCCGCATTCCGGGCAGTTGCCGTCGACCAGGTCCTTTTCCGTCCAGAACCGTTCGTCCGACATGCAGTACCAGCCCTCGTAGCTGTCCTTGTAGATTTCGCCTTGGTCGTACAGTTTCTGCAGGATTTCGGCGACCACTTTTTTGTGGCGTTCTTCGGTGGTGCGGATGAAGTCGTTGTTGGAGATGTTGAAGCGCACCCAGAGTTCCTTGAAGCGCACGTGCAGATCGTCGACATGCGCCTGCGGTTCCCGACCCGCCTGCCCGGCGGCCTGCTGGACCTTCTGGCCGTGCTCGTCGGTTCCGGTCAGAAAGAACACGTCGTATCCCGCCAACCGTTTGTAACGCGCCGCGACGTCCGCCGCGATGGTGGTGTAGGCGTGCCCGATATGCGGGACGTCGTTGACATAGTAAATGGGTGTGGTGATAAAAAACGTTTTCTTCATTACGGGTTGAACGGGTAAAAGGTTACGGGGTTGGGGCCGTGGATTTTTCCTGCGGTATTTTCAGGTAATCCCGAAGCTCGTCCAGATGATAGTACACTGTGTAGTCATCATCAAGGCGAACCGTGACGACCTGCTTCAGGATGTCGTTTTTGACCACCTTGCCGGGCCCTTCCGGGGTGTCGATCTTTTTGCCGACCTTGGGGAGCTCCTTAATCATACTCCGGTAGAGGTCGTGCTCGTACTGGAGACAGCACATGAGGCGTCCGCACACGCCGGAAATTTTGCTGGGGTTGAGGGCCAGTCCCTGATCCTTGGCCATGCGGATGGTGACCGGAGTGAACTCCGGCAGGAAGGTGGAACAGCACAGCGATTGCCCGCAGATTCCGTGGCCGGTGATAGCCTTGGCCTCATCCCGTACGCCGACCTGGCGCATTTCGATGCGGTGCCTCAGTTTGGCGGCGAGTTGCTTGACCAGTTCGCGGAAATCGATACGTCCTTCGGCGGTGAAATAAAACATCGTTTTGTTCATTTCCTCGAAATAGACCACCCGGCTCAGGTTCATCGCCAGGCCCAGTTGATCGATCAGCGACCAGCACAGGAGGGAGGCGTTCGATTCCCGTTCTTCCTGATTTTTCTCTTTGGCCCGGTCTTTTTCGTCGGCGATGCGCAGAATTCCGGGCGGGGCGAAACCGGAATCTTTGCGAAAATTGATGATTTTGTTGGAAACCACCTGTCCCATCTTAGGACCGTCGGGGGTGTCGACCATGACCTGCATACCCACCCGGAGTATCAGGTTTTGCGGATTGCACGACTCCGACTTGAGCGATCCCCGCACACGGACTCCGATCACAAATTTGGTCGGCGGACCCAGCGGCTGTTGCGCCTGCTCTTCCTTTGGGCA
>CAYPKH010000035.1:0-10087 GCA_964411245.1 uncultured Nitrospina sp. | reverse complement strand
GGGAGTTGCTGGGCCGCGAGCCGAACCTGGTCGAGCTGGGGATTTTTTCGGCGATGTGGAGCGAGCATTGCAGTTACAAAAGTTCGCGCCCGCACCTCAAAACGCTGCCCACCGAGGGTCCGCGCGTGATCCAGGGCCCGGGTGAGAACGCCGGGGTGGTGGACATCGGCGACGGGCTGGCGGCGGTGTTCAAAATCGAAAGCCACAACCATCCGTCGTTCATCGAGCCGCATCAGGGCGCGGCGACGGGGGTCGGCGGCATCCTGCGCGACGTGTTCACCATGGGGGCGCGTCCGATTGCCCTGCTCGACTCGCTCCGCTTCGGCGACCCCGATCATGAAAAAACCCGTTACCTGTTGAACGGGGTGGTGAAGGGCATCGCCGACTACGGCAACTGCGTCGGCGTACCGACCGTCGGCGGTGATATTTATTTCGACGCCTGCTACAACGGCAACATTCTCGTCAACGCGTTCTGCCTGGGGCTTGCCAAAGCCGACCGGATATTTCTTGGCAAGGCGTCGGGGGTCGGCAACGCGGTGTTGTATGTCGGTTCCAAAACCGGACGCGACGGCATCCACGGCGCCAGCATGGCCTCGGCGGAGTTCGACGACGCCACCGAGGAAAAACGACCGACGGTTCAGGTCGGCGATCCGTTTACCGAGAAGTTGTTATTGGAGGCCTGTCTCGAAATCATGAAGCACGATTGGGTGGTCGGCGTGCAGGACATGGGCGCGGCGGGCTTGTCGTCGTCCTCGTTTGAAATGGCGGAACGCGCCGGCATGGGCATCGAGCTCGACCTCGACGCCGTTCCCCGGCGCGAAGAGGGCATGAATGCTTATGAAATCATGCTGTCCGAATCGCAGGAGCGTATGCTGTTCGTGGTCGAGAAGGGGCATGAAGACGACGCGCTCGCCATTTTTAAAAAGTGGGATCTCGATGTGGCGGTGATCGGGCGCGTCACCGACGACGGTATTTTCCGCGCCCGGGAAAACGGGGCGGAGGTGGTGAACCTGCCCATCGAAACCGTGGTGACCGGCGCGCTGAAATGCGACCGCCCGACGCAAAAACCCGCGTATTTGGCCGAGGCGGGAAAGCTGGACCTGTCGTCAAAGGAAATCCCGGCGCGGGGTGGAGAGGCGTTGAAGCGACTGCTGGCTTCGCCCACCATCGCCTCCAAGCAGTTTGTGTATGAGCAATATGACCACATGGTGCGGCTCAATACGCTGGTTTTGCCGGGGTCGGATGCGGCGGTGCTGAGGGTGCCGGAGACCCACAAGGCGCTTGCTCTGTCGGTGGATTGCAACCCGCGCTACGGCTACCTCGACCCGTATACCGGGGCGCAGATTGCGGTGGCGGAAGCCTGCCGCAACGTGGCGTGTTCCGGCGCGGAGCCGGTGGGCGTCACCAACTGCCTCAACTTCGGCAATCCGGAGAACCCGGAGATCATGTGGCAGTTCCAGGAGGCGGTGCGTGGGCTGGGGGACTTGTGCCGTTTCTTTGATATTCCGGTGGTCAGCGGCAATGTCAGTCTCTATAATGAGACGAAAGGCGAAGCCATTTATCCCACGCCGACCATTGCCGTGGTCGGTTTGATGGAAGACCGGTCGCTCCATTGCACCCAGGGGTTTAAGCAGGCAGGGCATCATATTGGCCTGCTGGGGTCGACTTTGGAGGAGTTGGGTGGTAGTGAATATCAGAAGCTGTTCTGGAACGAGTGCCGCGGCCGGCCGCCGCAGTTGGACCCGGAAACCGAACGCGCGGTTCAGCGGTTGTGCGTGGATTTGATCCGCCAGCGGTTGATCCGCTCGGCGCACGATTGTTCCGAAGGCGGGCTGGCGGTGGCCCTGGTCGAATCCTGTATCACCGGTCCGAAGCCGCTGGGGGCGGACATTGAATTAAACGGCGGGATGCGCGCGGATGCCCTGCTGTTCGGGGAGTCCCAGTCGCGGATCGTCATCTCCTTTTCAGAAGAGCAATCGCAGTCGATCGAATCGCTGGCGAAAGAGGTGGGTGTTCCCTTTGCCATTTTGGGAACCGTGGGGGGTTCAAAGTTTCAAATTAAAATCGACGAGAACCCATTTATCAACGAAGATATCCTGGTGTTGGAGGATATCTGGAAACATTCCCTGGGACTTTATGGAAATCGAGTGGCCGGGTAACGATAAATTTCACGAGGAGTGCGGGGTGGTGGCGGTGTACGGCCATCCGGAGGCGGCCAATCTGGCGTATCTGGGATTGTACGCGCTCCAGCACCGGGGACAGGAGAGCGCAGGGATCACCTCCACCGACAACGGCCAGATGTACCGGGAAGTCGGCATGGGGCTGGTGGCGGATATATTCAGTACCAAGCGCATCAAGCGTCTGCCCGGCAGTATGTCGCTGGCTCACAATCGTTATTCCACCTCCGGTGAAAGCAAGATCATGAACGCCCAGCCTTGCCTGATCAATTACGCGATGGGCTCGCTGGCCCTGGCCCACAACGGCAATCTCGTCAACGCCGACCAGATCCGCGAAGCCCTCGTCGAAGAAGGCGCGATTTTCCAGTCCACCAACGACAGCGAAGTGATTGTCCACCTGATTGCGCATTCGCAAGCCGAACCGTTCGTCGAGCGGGTAGTGGAGGCTCTGCTGGCGGTCAGCGGGGCGTACTCGCTGGCTTTGATGACGGAGAAGGAAATCGTCGCCGCGCGCGATCCCTTCGGGTTTCGTCCGCTGTGCCTCGGCAAACTGGACGGGGCGTATATCGTGGCGTCGGAATCCTGTGTCATGGATCTGATCGAAGCGGAGTTCATCCGCGAGATCGAACCGGGCGAAGTGTTGCTGATCAACGAGAACGGTTTGAATTCGTTTTTTCCGTTCCGCCAGGTAGGTGTCCGGCGGTGTATTTTTGAGCACATATATTTCGCACGGCCGGACAGCTTCCTGTTCGGCGAGCATGTCTACACCGTGCGCAAACGGATGGGAGTGGCGCTGGCCAAACAGGCGCCGGTGGAGGCCGATCTGGTGGTTCCCGTTCCCGACTCGGGCAACATCTCCGCGCTCGGCTATTCCGAAGAGTCGGGTATTCCCTTTGAAATGGGACTGATCCGCAACCATTACGTGGGACGGACCTTCATCGAACCCAAATCCCAGATCCGGCATTTCGGTGTGAAGGTAAAACTGAACGCCGTCAAGCAAATCATCGACGGCAAGCGGGTGATCATCATCGACGATTCGATCGTTCGGGGCACCACCAGCCGCAAAATCGTCAAGATGGTGCGGGATGCAGGGGCGCGGGAGGTGCATGTCCGTATCAGTTCCCCACCCACACTGTTTTCCTGCTATTACGGCATCGACACCCCGGACCGCGAAGAACTCATCGCCTCCAAGCATACGCTGGAGGAGACCTGCCGGTTCGTCACCGCCGATTCGCTGGAATACCTCGACATCGAAAACATGATGGCAACCATGGCCGATGACCAGTCCACTTACTGCGCGGCCTGCTTCGACGGCAATTACGTGGTGCCGGTGGACGGCAAAGGAACCCAGCCCATCCAGCTCAACCTGTTCGGAAGCGAAACCAAGGAAATCTGAGCGGTTGATTCCTGCCTTGAGAAATTATTCTTTCCACTTGATAGAACAACCCATGGAGGAGACTTGGTCGTCGTTGACCGATTCGTCGGCGAGGATGGCTTCGATGGCGTCTTTCAAATCGTGGCGGGTGATCTCGTCCGGATGCTGCCAGTTGTCGTCGACCCGGCCCCGGTACTTCAGAGTCCGCTCGATTCCGTAAACAAAAATGTCCGGCGTGCAGACGGCGTCATAGGCCTTGGCGGATTCCTGCGATTCATCGTAAAGGTAGGGAAAGGGAAGCTGTTTTTTCTCGGCGAGTTCCTTCATTTTCTCCAGCGAATCTTCGGGATATTTTTTTGCATCGTTGACGTTGATGCCCACCAGCTGCACCGACTTCTCCGCGTATTCGTTTTGCAGGTTGATCAATCGCCGCAGCACGGCTTTCACGTAAGGGCAGTGGTTGCACATGAAAATGACGACCAGGACATTTTTGTTCCCAAAGTTGGACGGGGAATACGTTTTACCGTCGGTGCCGGGAAGACTGAAATCCGGCGCCGGAGTGCCCAGCGGCACCATTGTGGAGTGAGTGTTTGCCATGATCGGAATTTTCCTGTCACCCTGAGCCCATCGTGAAGCTCAGGACAGGCTCTGTCGAAGGTTGAACTTGAGTTCCTTTCAAAAGCGTTCCCTCAGCCGGAAGCTGTCAGCTTTTACAACTCATACCGGAAACTCTACAAGTATAGCACGCGGAATGATACAGAGGGAAGGGGCGCAGGGTTTCTTCGACGGTGTCGCCCATGCGCGCCTGATCTTCTTCGATCAGGATCGGGCAGACATACACGCCCTTGGCGGTCACCATGCGCGAGGAAGAGCATTGCAGGTTGGTGATCGCAAAATTCTCGAAACATTGTTCGGTGACGCGCTCGTTGGGATGGTACCCCCTTTCGGTCACCGCCAACTCCCCCATCATAAATCCCGGCAGGAACTTGACCTGCGGATGGGGCACGCCGTGTTCCCGCATGAACGCCAGGGTTTTGGTTTCCATGGCGGGATCGTCTTCGTCGTCCCAACTGCGCACCATGGTCAGGTGAGCGAAAAACCCCGCCTCCGCCAGGTAACGGATGCCGCGCAGAGCCAGTTTGAAGGCGTTACGGCCGCGGATGGCGTCGTTTTCTTGTTCGTCGAGGCTGTCGAGGCTGACCCGGAAATGCAATTTGTTGTTGGCGCGGGCCTGGAGTTCCGCCAGGCGCTGGGCTTTTTCTTTGCTGATGAGCAGGCCGTTGGTCAGCGTGGTGCAGGGGCCGTATTGGAGAATCGCTTCGTAAATTTCAAACAGCTCCGGATTGAGAAACACCTCGCCGCCGGTAATGTAGTAATCCTGGATGCCGAGATGCTTCGATTCCTCCAGATGTTTTTGGACCTGGGCCAGCGTCATCAAAGGATGGTTATGGTTTTGCGGCGTGCAACTGATGAAGCAGTGCGTGCAGGTCAGGTTGCACACCGTGCCGCCGATCTGGAGCCACAGCGTGTCGAGCCCCGCCATCGGCACTTCAGGGATTTTCGCGATCTGCGGCTCATTTTCCGGAATCGGGATGTGCGGGGCGAAATTCATAACGTCAGCCTATCAGAAAGAATGATTAAAATTCAACCGGGAACGGGACTTGCCGGTAAAATCCGCTAGATAGGGGTCGGGTGGCGGGAGGAAAGCTTACAGGAAAATCGGGGTCAGAGCCCGGCGGATTCATAGGAGTCGCTGACGTTTTTGATGCGCAGTTTGCGGCGAAGCGCCGCGAATCCCTCCGACGCGGTTTTGCCGAGTGTCGACTGATACACCGGCCGTTGGGCGAGTTTCGCGGTCTCCGGCGGGTCGGTGTAAAAGGACGCATCCAGCGGGCTGATCCAGCTCCCCGCCGGGTACAGCCATTTCAAGTTGAGTTTTTCCTGCTGCGCGGTTTGGTGCAGGTGGCCCGCCACGCGCCTCATTTCCTGCAGTTCGTCCGGCAGATGCAGGCCGAGCTCCGGAATTTTGATAAGAGGAACAATGCCCTGTTTCGACAGGGCGGTGATTTTTTCCAACAGCGGTGGCGGGTGGCTCCGGTCCAGCGCCAGCTCGGTGGATACGGTTCCGGCGCCGAACACCTCCGCCGCGTATTCCAACGCCTTGGTTCCCTGCTTGACGGGCAGGGCGGGTTGTACGCCACCATCCGCCGCGTATTGTTCGAGCGGGAAGGTGATCAGATCCACCCCAGCCGCGTAAAACGAATCAATCATCACGAGATCGTCCGGCGGGAATCCGCGCAGGGCGACAAATGTCCGGAAATTTTTCTTGATGCTCTGCACCAAAGGCGCCAGGCGGGAAAACCCCCGGTCCTTTTCCTCGCAATGTTCCATGTTGAGTTGCACCAGGTCGGCCGCCCCTTCCTGAAACGCGGCGCGGACCAGGTAGATGGTGTCTTCCAGGCTCAGGTTCAGCTGGCGCGTGTCGGCCTCCAGACCCAGGTTGAGGTTGAGGCAGTAGCCGTCGAGTTGAATGAAAGCCGACGCCGGGTTACGGGGGGCTTCCCGGTCCTTCAGAAATCCGGGCGCGGGAATGACGCGGATCTCCAGCGGCCCGGGTTCCGTTTTCAGCACCACTTGATCTTTTTCAATGTTAATCAGAAAGGCCGCATCCTTGTCCGGGTTCACCCGCGCGCGCACGAAAAAGTTTTCCGCCAGCGACAGAACGAGCGCCTGTCCGCCGCCTTCGGGGAGGAGTCCCGGCGCCACGCGGTCATCGCTCCGCACGTTTTTGGCGAAGGCCACCCCCCGGTGCAGAAGTTCCAGTTTGAGTTGTCCCAGTGTGTTCATACGTTACAAACGGTCCAGCAGTTTCTGGTGAATGCCGTCAAACCCGCCGGGGGACATGATCATCACCACGTCGCCCGGCTGTTGATGTTCGGCGATAAAATCGACGATCTCCTCCACCGCCGGGAAGAACCAGGCTTCGCGTCCTTCTTCTTTTATCGCCGCGACCACTTTTTTCGGATCGAGCCGCTCCTCTGCCTTCACTTTCTCCGGCGCGAACAGATCGGCGAGGATCGTCTTATCCGCCAGCTTAAAACTGTCCGGCAGGGATTCCTCGAACACCTTGCGCCGCGAGGTGGCGGACCGCGGCTCGAACACCGCCCAGATGCGGCGGCCCGGCCAGGCGTCTTTCGCCCCTTCCAGCGTCAGGTGGATGGCGGTCGGGTGATGCGCGAAATCGTCGATCACCGTCACCCCGTTTTTTTCGCCCACCACTTCCTGCCGCCGTTTAATCCCTTTGAAGTTTTTGAGTCCCTCAGCGACCGCATCCGGCAACAGTCGGCACTTGAGGGCCAAGGCCGTCACCGCCGCGGCGTTCAGCACGTTGTGCCGCCCGATCATCGGCAGGTGAAACTGCCTGGCTTCGGCACCCTTGTGTTTCAGCGTGAACCGCCCGTACCCGTCCGCGAACTTGTAACCGGCGATCTGCCAGTCGGCTTCGTCCGAAAACCCGTAGGTTTCCACTTCGCAGGGGGCGTGGGTAATGACATCTTTGGTGTTTTTATCGGAAAATTCAACCAAAAGAAAACCCTTGGGGTCGATAATCTCCATAAATTTCCGGAACGATTCCTTAATGTGGTCGAGATCCCGGTAGATATCGGCGTGATCGAACTCGATACTCGTCAATATCGCGGCGTAGGGCCGGTAATGCAGGAACTTGGGTCCCTTGTCGAAAAAGGCGGTATCGTATTCGTCGCCTTCGGTGATGAACCATTCGCCCCCGGGCAGTTTGTGGTTGGTGTCGAAATTCTTGAGCCAGCCGCCGACCATGAACCCGGGTTTCTGTCCGCAAGCCTCAAACACCCAGCTCAAGAGAGAGGCGGTGGTGGTTTTGCCGTGAGTGCCGGTGACCACCAGCGATTTCCGGCCCTCCAGGAAAAACCGCGACAAGGCCTGCGGCAATGAAATATACGGGATACCCGCCGCCTGCACCGCCAGGACTTCCTCATTATCTTTGGACACGACGTTGCCGACGACCACCAGATCGATCTCCCCGGTGATGTTTTCCTTATGATAGCCGGGCTTGATTGCGATCCCGGTGTTTGCCAGCAGGGTGCTCATCGGGGGATAAACGTTGGCGTCCGACCCCGTCACGATGTACCCGGCCTCTTTCAGGAGCCCGGCGAGGGAGGCCATGCCGGTCCCGCAAATGGCGATAATGTATATGGTTTTAATCTCTTGGGCATTCATGGGAATCGGCAATTGTAGGCAGTCCCTGAGATATTGTCAAATGGGGTTGGCGGGATCAGTGAAAGAGTTGTTTGAGGTCCGACAGATCGTCGATGATCCAGTCGGGTTGGACGGTTTCGAGCGAGGCGCGTCCGGCGTGGCCGTAGGTGACGCCGCAGGTTTTGACCCCGGCGCGTTTCCCGGTTTCGATATCGACCAGGCTGTCGCCGACCATGAGGGTTTCCTCCGGGCGCACCCGGTGCTGTTCCATGATGCGGCGGAGGCCGGCGGGGTCGGGTTTTTTCGCCGCCATCAGGTCGCCGCCGATGATAGTTGCGAACGGAGTGCGGCAGTCGAGGGCGTCCAGTATCCGGATGATGAAGCGGGTGGGTTTGTTCGACAGGATGGTTTTGGGTGTGCCCGAAAAATGATCGAGAGTCTCGCGGCAGTTCGGGAAGAGATCGGTCTGGTCCATCAGGTGTTCTTCGTAATGCCGCATGAAGGCGTCGACCGCGCGGGGCACGTCGCCGCATCCCGTACCTTCCAGCGACCGGGTCATCAGGTGGTTCACGCCTTTGCCGATGAAGGTGAACAGGGTTTCGCGGCCGCGCGTTTCGAGTCCCAGTTCTGCGAGCGCGCGGTTGACCGAATCGACGATGTCTTTTTGAGTGTCGACCAGCGTGCCGTCGAAATCGAACACGAACAGTTGGAAGGAGGTCATGGCGTCAGGGCCGCAGGAGGTCCGGTTGCACGCGACGCCTAATCATCCATATTGGAGGCGTAGCGGTAGGCCTTGACGACATTTTTCTGGTCGAACAGGATCACCAGTTCCTTGGATTTGTCATCGCCGACGGCATTATAACTGTCGAACTGGTATGTCCACAGGGGATCGCCGTCGCGCATCCCTTCCTTCCAGGGCAAGTTGAACCAGTCGAGGATCTGCGACTGGGTGGTGACGCCGTTTTGGATATCGCCGATATGCAGAACCGGAAAATTTTTACCCGTCGATCCGCACCCGGCCAGGACCAGTGTGATCACCATTGCGGAAAAGAGGGGTGCGAGATGCTTCATAAAGGGCCTCCACGGGATAGGGATTGAATATTAATGGGCAAACCTGTACAAGGATGAAACCTGCGGTGGCGAATCGCCACGGATAATTTTAAAAACTTCGGTCTGCGAAGATAACTCATTGATCGCGCCTTGAAGCTCCAGCGAAATTAGCTCCGGCGCTACGCCGGGCGGGCACAGTGTAACAAATTGGACTGCAAATGTGTAACCTCTCCACGACCCATCGGTTCCGGCGATATGTTTGGCGGATTTTTGGGGTGCTGCTTCTCTGGGCGTGCGCCGGATGCGTGTCCGGACCGGCCCCGGCCGGCGATGCCGCAACCCCGCCTCCGGCAACCGCGGAACTCCTCACCTCGACCGACTGGGAGCCCGACGGCTACCTCGAAGCGATCCCGCCTATGCCCGTGAAAGGATACCTCCTGCAGGCGCTGGCGCAGGACGTTTATTTCTTTTCCAACGGGGTCTACAACACCCTGTTCGTCGCCACACCGCAGGGGGTGATCCTGGTCGATCCCATTCGCGGCGCCGGGCCGCTGTTGCAGAAAGCCATCCGGGAGGTGACGGACCTGCCGGTCAAAATCATGATCTATTCCCATCCGCACCTGGACCACATCGGCGACGCGTCCCTGTTCGCCGAAGGAACGCAAATCGTCGCGCACAAGGAAACGCAGAAACTGTTGCAACGGTACAAGGACCCGGCGCGGCCGGTGCCGCACATCACCTTCGGTGAAAAGTCGGTCCTCGAGCTGGGCGGGGTACGCGTCGAGCTGATTTATCCCGGCGATGGACACGGCAAGGGCAACATCATGATCTACCTGCCGCAGAAACGCATCCTGATGTTCGTCGACGTCGCCACGCCGAAGGCGGTGCCGTTCAAAAATTTTGTCACGGTCGACATCTACGGCCAGGTGGTGGGATTGAAACGCGCCCTGCAACTGGACTTCGACACCTATGTCGCCGGACACCTGTATCGCCCGGGCAAGCGCGGTGAAATGGAGGAAGTGCTGAAGTATTACCTGGCGGCCAAGCGCGCCAACAAGGAGGCGCTCCGCCGGGTCCATATCCGCGACGTCATGCGGCGGTCCCGCTCCGGGGACATCGAGCGCAAGATGGGGGAATATTACGAGGCGGTGGCGGAGGAATGTTACCGCCTGTTGAAACCGGAATGGAAACCCCGCCTGATGGGATTCGAAGCCTTCGCCCGCGGCCACTGCGACACCTGGACCGCCTTCCA
>CAYPKH010000034.1:0-10101 GCA_964411245.1 uncultured Nitrospina sp. | reverse complement strand
GGTCTCCGACGAAAGCACCACATGAGGGAAACCCATCTCCCGGGCCAGTTCACCAATTTGAATTTCATGATCCGGATAAATATAGGAATGCATCAACACGATAGCCAGACTTTCAATCCCTTTTGCCAGAAGCGGTTCCAAATCCCGGCGGATCTTTTTGAGATTGGGAGGTTTCAGGATTTCAACCCGGTCTCCGGAAATACAGGAAACCGTGGCGGAAGAGGCCGCCGGATCATTTTTCTCCAGTACCCGGATGCGCTCGTCAATTTCCAAAACGGTTTCATAAACCGGTTTGGGTTTTTTGATTTCCAGATCGAACAACCGTGGCCGGTTTTGTTTTCCGATGGCGAGCAGGTCTCCGAATCCCCGGGTAATGAGCAAACCCGTCCGGGCTCCCTTTTTCTCCAGGAGGGCATTGGTCGCAACGGTGGTCCCCATGCGGACCCATTCGACCGACGAGGAATCGAAGTTTTCCATGGGCAGGGGCCGGCCCGCGAATTCTTCCAAAATGCGCCGGATGCCTTCGATGGAGGCATCGGGGTAATGACCGGGATTTTCGGAAAGGAGTTTCAGTACACGATAACCCGGCTCTCCCGGAACTTCGGCGTAGATATCGGTAAAGGTTCCACCACGGTCAATTGAAAACCGGAATTTGTCGGGACCGGACATGAGGTAAGCATAAAACGACCCATGCAGAAAAACCAAGACCAAATATGGCGGGAATAGGTGGAAGGGGTCAACCGCTCAACATATCGAGGGTGCGCCCTTCCTGGGCCAGGATCATTTTCAGAGGGTGGTCATCGCCGATGGCGTTCAGGTATTTTCGGGTCTGCTCGAAGATATTGACCAGTTTGAAATCGCTGTACGTCGGTTCGTGATGATAAAAGGCGATTTTTTTGATCTTCGCCGCCAGGGCGATGTCCACACCGATGAACGTGGAACTGTGACCCCAGTCTTCTTTTTCAACGCCTTCGATGAAGGTGTATTGTGAATCGAACACCAGAAGGTCGGCGTCCTTGAAAAATTCGAGGGTGGGTTTAAGGCCTTCATCCACCACGTCCTTATACTCCGAGTCGGTGGCGTAGATAAACGACTTGCCCTGATACTCCACGCGGTAGCTGAAACACTGTCCCGGATGGTTCATTTCATGCCAGGTGACCCGCACGTCCCCCAGCACGCATTCCTTCTCGTCCGCCAGGGAAACGATATCGATGTCCGCCAGGTAGATATCGAACGGCACCGGGAAATAATCGAAATTCTGCTGGCCGATCAAGCGCTCCTTGAGGCGGGGATGCGATCCATAAATCTTGAACCGGTTGCCCTTCCGGTAAAAGGGAACAAAAAACGGGATGCCCATGATGTGGTCCCAATGGGTATGGGACAAAAACAGGTGGGCTTCGCCTTCACCTTTGCCGAATTCCTGTTCGAGAAGGTGGTTGCCCAGAACGCGCAGACCCGATCCCCCGTCAAAGATCAGATGATACCCGCCGACAAAAAGGTACACACAGGAGGAGTTGCCGCCGTAACAACTTTTCAAATGTTCGGGGAGACTGTCGACAAACGCTTCGCGGGCGTTTGCGTCCCTGAGGTTTTCCGGTCGAACCTGCTCGAGAACATTTAAAACCTTCTCGCGCACGTCCTTGCCCACCATCGGGCTGGGAAGCGAGCCCCGAACGCCATAAAAGGTCACCAGGAACGGCTGAGGATTCATAATTTGCGGTCAAAGGAAATACAAGCTAAGGAAATACAAGCTTTTGTTTTTCATAAGAGGCTGGGCGAGTGCGGGAAACGGTCTTCCGTTAATGCCGGGATAGACTTTGCAGGATTTAATTATAAAGAACTTCTTTTGCCAGAAACAGACTTTCCCGGGTTTCTTCCACAATCTCGTCCAGAATCTCTCTGGACAGGCCCTGTTGTATTAAAAAATTATAGTTGAGAGGTTCTTCCCAATCGGAAATACCATTTCCCATGTCATAGGTATTGGCAATCGCATTGGCCATGATGACCACCAGAAGAATGGGATATTTTTTCCCCTGATTGGACATTCCCAGAAAATGTTTGCCGACGGAGGTCACGACTTCTTCAGGAACGGGCCACCATTTCTCAATAAACAACGAACCCAACTCGGGATGCGAAATGCCGAACTTTTGTATCTCCAATTCGTGCAGGGGAGTTTCCATTCCGCGAACCTGTTTGAGGAACGCCGAGTATTCCTCGGGGATCAGGTAGTTGAACACCATGATTCCAATATCGTGCATCAATCCAGAAAGGTAACACAAATCCTGCTCGATGATTAAACCCTCCAGCCGCTGGTTCAAATTCCTTGAGAGGATGGCGACCGCCAGGGAGTGCTGCCAAAAACGGTTCTGGTTGATCCCTTTGCCCTTCATGAAGAGTTTGGGAACCTCCAGGGTATACGCCAGGTCGAGAATCATTTTGAGCCCCAACCGGATAATCGCCTGGGACAAGTTTTCGACCTTGTTGCCGCCGCGGCCGAAAAATACACTGTTGGACAGCTGAATCATCCGGCCGGCAAGAATCGGTTCGGTTTCAATCAGGATGGCGATATCGCTGATATTGCTTTTGGGGTCCTCAATTTTCGATTCCAGGCGTAAGAGAATATCCGGCAAAGGGGGAATGTTTCCCTTTTCCTCCACCCTAGCAATGATGGAGTCCCGCATCTCTCCTTGGGTTGTGTGAACCATATGAATTCAGCAAATTCTTAGAAAATATTGATTAAAAAGCCGGAAACCACACTTCCGGCCCTAATAGTCCCCAAAATACCTGAATCTAGTATAAGGTTAAAGTTTAAAAATTTATAAATCAATTTTCAATCTCCCGGGGTCCCTCCAGAGACCGCCGGCCAGATTTGTATTGACCTGAACGGAGGATATCCATACAATTGAGAGGGGTGCTATCCTCATAAATGTATGATTTTGAAGGGATTATGTGAAACCCCTTGAAATGCGCCCCGATCCGCCCGCCCGGGTTCCGAGCCGTTCACCGGCGGGTATCTCCGAGGTGCAATCAATCAAAATTCACAGGGACATGAAATCCTCTGGTTCGAACTCTCGATTGCCGTTTATAATAGTATTTTGCGTCATGATGGGTGTGGTTTCGGGTTGCGCTTCCCGTTCCGGGGAAGCCGTCTATTCGCATTCAGGTCCGGATAACGGTTCCGGTCCTGGTGCGTCGTTACCTTACCGGGTAGACGGCCGTGTCTATTATCCCTTGAGCGACTCTTTGGGGTTTTTTCAGGAAGGGACCGCCTCGTGGTATGGCCGGGACTTCCATGGCAAGCGCACGTCCAACGGCGAAGTGTATGATATGAACGCCCTGACGGCGGCGCACAAAACTCTGCCGTTTAACACCCGGGTGCTTGTCACGCACCCGGAAAGCGGGAAGAGCGTCATCATCCGCATCAATGACCGCGGCCCCTTCGTGGCCGACCGGGTGATTGATCTGAGTTATGAAGCGGCCAGGAAACTCGGTATAATAGAACAGGGAACCGCCCCGGTGACACTCCGGGTCTTTCGGGAAAAATCTTCTTCCCTGCGAAGAAGAGCCGCCGGCCGGCCGGCGCGCCGGGGAAATTTTGCGGTGCAGGTGGGCGTCTTTGCCAACCCGGCCAATGCCCGGATGGTTTCCCGCCGGTTCCCTCACAGTCGCATCCAACCGGTGCAACAGAATGACCAGAAAATTTACAAAGTTCTGGTGGGAAACTTTTCCAATTATGAAACCGCCCTGGGGCACATGGATCAGATTCGGCTCCGGGGTTTTGACAAAGCCTTTATCGTCTTAAGTCCGTGACTTCTGCATAAGGGGTTTAACCACCATTCAAAGCGATACACGATCATGAGATTGCCGATACTGGACAAACTTGAAAAAGATTTAATGGCTTCGAAAAAAGAGCTGGAGGTCGACATCCCCAAGGCCTTGAAAATCGCCACCGATATGGGCGACCTCAGCGAAAACGCCGAGTACAAGGCGGCGAAAGAGCGGCAGATGTTTCTGCAAAGCCGGATTTCGCAACTTCAAAAACGGATCGGGGACATCATCTCCATCGATCTCAACAGGATTCCCAAAGACCGGTCCGGCCTGGGCAGCACCCTGCTGTTGAAGCACGTGGATTCGGGAGCGGAAAAAAAGTTCTTCCTGGTGTTCCCGGAGGAAGTCGACCCGGAACTCGGCAAAATCTCCATGGCCTCCCCCATCGGGAAAAGGCTGGCCGGCAAGATGGAGGGAGACGAAATTGAAGTGCCTGTCGAGGGCGAACCACAAAGCTACGAAGTCGTCCGGGTCATCACCATCCACCAGGAGAATGGTTGAACCACCGGAAACCGTATGGGCAAGCATTTACTTCCATTCGATCAAATCGCCAACGAGCATCCCTGTTTCCTGGACCCCGAGGAACGTCCGGACTGGGCCGGGTTGTTTCAAAACAGCAATCCCCTGAAACTGGAAATCGGGTTCGGCGCCGGTAATTTTTTAATCGACATGGCCATCCGCGAGCCCCACAGCAATTTTATCGGGATGGATTTTTATCACAAAGGCATTCGTAAAATCATCACGCGGATGGACCGGTTGCATTTGAAAAACATTCGGGTGGCCTACGGCCACGCTGGCGAAAAAATTCCGATTCTGTTCGATGAAGGAGACCTCAGCGAGGTGTTCATCAATTTCCCGGATCCCTGGCCCAAAAAACGGCATCATAAGAGGCGATTGATCAAACCGCCGTTTGTGGAAATGCTGGCGGGTAAAATGGCCCCGGGGGGAACCCTTCACATCGCCACCGACTTCGAAGCCTACGCCCTGGAAATCCTCGGGGTGTTGCAGGCGGACCCCTGCTTCTCCAAGCCGCTCGAAGACCGGGGATATCGCCACGAGCGGGAGGGCGTCCCCAAGACCAAATACGAAAAAGCGTTTTTGGACGCAGGCAGGAAAATCTATTATTTTGAATTGTCCAAAGAACCGGATTACGTGCTGGCTCCCACCGCGTGACGGTTTTGGAACGACTGTTGTTTGAAACCAACCACGGAGGTTTCCTTGGCTAATGAGAGAGTCCTCATAGTCGATGACGAGAAAAACATCGTCACGTCTCTTCAGGAAATATTAAACGACGAGGGATACGAAATCACCACTGCCGAAGACGGCCTGGAAGCGCTCGAAAGGATTCAGGCCGAGCCCCCGGACCTGGTCCTGCTGGATATCTGGATTCCCGGCATGGACGGGATCGAGGTGTTGCAGGCCATCAAGACCTATCATCCCGAAATCGAGGTGCTGGTGATGTCCGGCCACGGCACCATCGACACCGCAGTCAAGGCCACCAAACTGGGCGCCTACGACTTCATTGAAAAACCGTTTTCCCTGGACCAGCTGGTGCTGTCCGTGGAACGCGCTCTCAAGCAGAAAAAGGGCCGGACCAACGGAACCCGCGGCACCGGAACCAACAAACACAAACTGCCCCACTGTTTTGAAATGATGATGGAGGTCAAGAAGGCGGTCACGCAGGTGTCCAAAACCAACGCGCCCGTTCTGATCGCAGGTGAGGTGGGAACCGGAAAAGAATTTATCGCGCAGGCGATTCACCACAAGAGCAAGAAATCCAATCTGCCCCTGATCAAAATCGATTGCGCGCTCCGGCCCCTGCCCCAAGTGCAAATGGAATTGTTCGCCCCGAATCCGGGCGGCAAAAACCCGCCAAAGGGACCCGGCCGCGGCGCTGGGAAAAAGGCCGTTTACCTGAAAAACATCGACTCCATGGGTCAGGCCATCCAGGCCAAACTGGCGGCCGCCCTGAAGTCGCCCGCGGCCAGAAAGCAGGGGGGTTTGATTCCCGACCGGGTTTTTGCATCGTCCAGCCGGGACCTGGAAGCCCTGGTGAACAATGATGAGTTTCATTCCGGCTTGTACGAAATTTTAAAGGAAAACACCGTTACCGTGCCGCCTTTGCGGGAAAACCGGGCTTTGATCCCCACCCTGGTGTACGAATACTTTGAAGACCTGGAAGAAAAGGGAAAAGTCGTCTCCAGCCAGATCAACGAAGACGCCATGCGGGTATTGTGCGAACACGACTGGCCGGAAAACTTTAAAGAACTACGTTCGGTCCTGGACCAGATTGCGCGCACGTCTCATCCCGACGAAGCGATCAGCCCGAACCAAGTATCGGCCCTCATCCGGCCGGCCCCGGCGCCGTCCCGGAAGAAACCCGGCGCCCCGAAAAAGTCCAAGGGCGATCACCCCCTCCAGCGCACCCTGAAGCGCAGTGTGGTGTTGTGCGGACGCGGTCTGCATTCGGGCATCAAGACGGGACTCATCATGCAACCCCTGCCGCCGGGAAGCGGAATCATTTTTGGGGATATTTCCAGCGGAAACACGATCCCCGCCAAGGTGGAAAACGTGCAGTCCACGGAATACGCCACCTGCCTGCGCAAAGGATACGCCTCCGTCGCCACCATCGAACATATCATGGCCACGCTCCACATGTACCGCATTCACAACCTGCTGATCAAAATCGGAGACGAAGCGCCGGTGATGGACGGATCGGCCCGGGATTTCTGCCAATTGATCGAGGACGGCGATTTCGAGGAACAGGACGAGCCTTACGAAGAACTGGTGATCGAAAAAACCTACACCTTCGGGTCCCAGGAACCTGGTGCGGCCCACATTTCCATCGAGCCCTATGACGGCTTCAGGGTGAGCTACCACATGGAATACCCCGCACCCATCGGAGTCATGGACCACACCTTCGAGTTTGACGGCTCCGACAGTTTCAAGAAGGAAATCGCTCCGGCCAGAACCTTCGGCTTTGTGGAAGACGTGGCGATTCTGAATAAAATGGGCTTCGGCGTAGGCGGCAAACTCGATAACTTTATCCTGCTGGGAGACGAGAAAGTCCTCAACACCGAACTGCGGTACGAGAACGAATTCGCGCGCCACAAAATCCTGGATATTTTGGGAGATTTTTATCTGCTGGGGAAACCGATCCGCGGTTACATCAAGGCGCATAAATCCGGACACACCCATAACATCGGGCTCCTTAAAACCATCAAGGAAGACCGGGCCCGGACCGCATCCGTCCACTGACCGGATGGCCAGAAGGAAAACCGGTTACCCTGAACCCTTTGACAAGCTCAGGACAGGTTCGGTCGAAGGGCGGCAGGCGGGTCCAACGAAATCCTTTCTTAAAGACAGGCGAATGGGAACACATTAAACCATGGCTTCCAACGATTTCAAAATCGGCGTCCTGGTATCCGGACGCGGCACCAATCTGCAGGCGATCATCGACGCCATCGAAAACGGCCAAGTGGACGCCCGCATCGCTCTGGTGCTGAGCAACCAACAGGACGCGTCCGCCCTGGAGCGCGCGAACCAGCACGGCATCGAATCGCTGTGGCTCGACCCCAAACAATTCGCCGGAAAAAAGGAATACGATCGGGCGGTGGCCGGGGAGCTCAAAAACCGGGGAGTTGATCTGGTGTGCCTGGCGGGATACATGCGCATTCTCGGCCCGGAATTCATCCGAGCCTTCGAAGGGAAAATCATCAATATTCATCCGTCGCTTCTGCCGGCTTTTTCGGGATTGAACGCCCAGCAAAAAGCCATCGATTACGGCGCCAAATTTTCCGGATGCACGGTCCATTTCGTCATCAAGGAAGTCGACGCGGGCCCCATCATCCTGCAGGCCGTGGTGCCGGTTCATGAGTCCGATGACGCCGAGTCCCTCGCCGAGCGCATTTTGATTCAGGAGCACCTCATCTATCCGAGAGCGATCCAGATGATCGTCGAGAACCGCCTGCACATTAACAACCGAAAAGTTTCCACCCAAGAAAGCGTGCCTCAATGAACCTAAAAAACCGCTCCCTGCTGTCGATTCTGATTTTGCTGTGGGCTTTGCCCCAATCGGCCATGGCGCTGGACGCCATCGCCATTGTCGATGCCATCCAGAAACAATACGACGCCACCCATACCTTTCAGGCCCGGTTCGTTCAAAAATCGTACCTCAGGATTCTGGGCCAGTCGCAGCGGGCGCAGGGCACCGTCTCCATCAAAAAACCCGGAAAGATGAAATGGGATTATCACGCCCCCGACCGCCAGATTCTGGTGAGCAACGACCAGGCCCTGTGGCTGTACCTGCCCGACGAGCAACAGGTCACCAAAATGAAAGTCCAGAACATCTACTCGTCCAACACCCCCGCTCTCTTTCTGGCGGGGCACGGCCAGTTGACCCAATCCTTTTCCATTAAAAAAGTCACTGAAAAAGATGGGGTCTACATCGTCGAGCTGATCCCACGCGACAAGGCCCGGAACCTGGCGAAAATGGTCCTCCTGGCCGACAAGAATAATTTTCAAATCGTCGGGTCCCGGGTGTATGATAATTTAGGAAACAAAACAGAAATGCTCTTCAGCGACATCCGTACCAACCCCGCCCTGGACGAGGCCATCTTTCAATTCGAGGTGCCCAAGGGAGTGGAGCTGATCGATCTTTCTGCCACGGAGTAGTTGCATTCATCATGTTTGATATCGCCGCAATATCCCTTAATTCCATTCTGACCTTCGGAACCAAAATGGTGGTGTTCCTGACCGGTCTCGCCGCCCTAATTTTCGTTCACGAACTGGGTCATTTCCTGATCGCGCGCCGGTGCGGCGTGGTGGTCGAAAAATTTTCACTCGGATTCGGCCCCAAAATCTTCGGGTTCCATTCCAAAGGCACCGATTTTCTGATCGCGGCCATTCCGTTGGGCGGTTACGTCAAAATGAAAGGCGAAGACCCGGGCGAGGAAATGCAGGACACCCAGGGCTCCTTCTCCGCCGCCCCCGTACAACATCGGCTGGCGATTGCTTTCGGCGGGCCTCTGTTCAACATTCTGTTCGCCCTGGCGATCTATGTGGTGGTTTATATGGTCGGCGTCCCGACCCTCGGCACCACCATCGGCACGGTCCGCGACAATTCACCGGCCCAGGCGGCGGGCCTGAAATCCGGCGACCGGATTCTGGAAGTCAACGGCCGGGAAATCCGCTTCTGGGATCAACTGCTCGACATCGTTCACAAGGCGCCCGGCCAGCCAATGCAGTTTGTGATCGAAAAAGATATTCATACCGTCCAAACCGTCACCATCACTCCCAAAATGGACGAAGCCACCAACCTGTTCGGCGAAAAGGAAAAAGTGGGATTGATCGGCGTCACCCCTCTGCTGAGGAACATCTCTTACGTCGAAGAAGGTTCAGCGGCCGACCATGCCGGACTCCAGGCGGGCGACGATATCCTCAGCATCGACGGCACGGCAATCATGGGATGGCGGGATTTGAAACCCGCCGCCATTGACAAACCCGGACAGGAGTTAATTTTCCGCATTTTACGCAACGGTTATGAACAGGACTTGAAACTGACTCCCGCGCCCAAAACCATCACCGACTCCGAAGGCAAACAAATCCAGATCGGCCTGTTGGGACTCCAGCTCCGCGGCGACATGGTCCTGGAACAATACTCGCTTTTGGGAGCTGTCCAACGCGGGTTTAAGGAAACCTGGCGGCTGACCTATCTGATCGCGGTCAGCATCAAAAAACTGATTTTCGGATCCATACCGGCCGACACCATCGGCGGGCCGATCCTGATCTTCCAAATCTATGGGCAACAAGCGGAGCAGGGATTCAACGAACTGATCCGGCTGACCGCCCTGCTCAGCATCAATCTCGGGCTGATAAATCTCCTGCCGATTCCCATGCTGGACGGCGGCCACATCTTTTTCTTTTTGATCGAACTCATTAAAGGCAAACCCGTCAGCGAACGCAGCCGCGAGCGCGCTTCCCAGATCGGTTTGTTCATGCTGATTTCGTTGATGGTCTTCGCTATTTATAATGACATCGTGCGGGTCATCAATTAACATCCTCCTGAAGGAGGGTCCCATGCCCCACTCGAGCACCGACTCATGGGCGTTGTCCCGCCTGGAAGACCTCAAGGATACCGCCCGCAAACTCTCAATCGAAATCCTGTTTGCCGACCTGGCCGATCCGGATATCCCGACCCAAAGCGGCTACTGCAAAGTCCGCGGCGAGGATTTGATCCTGGTGGACACCCGCCTGCCCGTCCCGCGCCAGATC